>NZ_JBEXKC010000037.1:0-77427 GCF_040609475.1 Streptomyces sp. NPDC004667
GGCCGAAGGCCATCGCGAAGCGACGCGACCGAAGGGAGCGCCCTTGAGGGACCGGACCGGCGCGGAAGGACGATGGACTGGCGGGAAGCCCCCAGCCCCGCTCTGATCCGGGCCCGCTGGGTCCCGCCGCCCCCGGGCCCCGGGCCGGGACCATCCCCCGCCCCGGGTGAGGGGCCTGCCCGTTCCCGCTCGCCCTCGTGGTCCCGTCGTCGTCGCGACGGAGAGCGCCCCCGTTAGACGTAGTCCTCCAGGCGGGCGATCTTGTAGCCCTGCTGCTGGATGTGCTGGAGCATCCGCGTCGTCATCTGGGTTTCCGTCGTGCCCTTGAGTTCCGACGGGCCGCGGAAGTGGGCCAGGATGATGTCGCCCGGCTTGAAGGCGGAGCCTTCGCTGTACTGGAAGTCGTTGATCTGCATCGACTCACGCCACAGGAAGACCGAGGTGATCCCGCACTCGGAGGCTGCCTTGAGGGTGTCGTCGTTGTAGTTGCCGTACGGCGGCCGGAAGGCGGTCGGGCGCTTGCCGAAGCGCTTCTCCAGGCGGTCCTGCTGCCCGCAGATCTCCTTCTTCTGCGCCGCGAAGGGCAGCGTGCGCAGGTTCGGGTGGGTCAGCGTGTGGTTGTTGATCGTGCTGCCCGAGCCGTTGTCGCGGAGCTTCTCGAAGTACGAGTAGTCCGCCGACGCGATGTTGTCGGTCAGGAACATGCTGATCGGCAGCTTCAGATCGGCCGCCATCTTCAGGAACTCGGGGTCCTTCTCCGCACCGTCGTCGAAGGTCAGGAAGACGACCTTGTCCGTCGCCGGGACGGGTATTCGGTCCAGGACGACCGGCTTCCCCGGTGCGGCCTTGGGGAGTTGGGGCTTCTGCGCGGGCTTGGGGGCGTACTGGAGGGGGGCGGTCAGACCCCACTTCTTGTACGCCTCGTCCGCGGGCGTCCCCGCCGAGGCGGAGGCCCCGGGGGCCGCGGAGGGCCGCCCGGACGGGGAGGCCGAGGCCTTCCCCGTCTCCGTCGTGGTCTTGCGTCCCAGTCTCTCGATGGGATCCACGCTGTTCCCGCACCCCGTCAGGGACAGCGCGAGCGCGCCGGCCGTCAGCGTCCCGGCTACCAGCCGGCGCGCGTACATCACAGGTAATCCTCCAGGCGAGCCACGGCGTACCCCTTGTCCGTGACGGTCTTCATGACATGACGGATCATGTCAGGCATCGTGCCCTTCCAGTCCTCCCGACCCCGGAAATGGGACAGGATGATGTCCCCGGGGTGGAGGTCCCGGTCCCATTCGCGGTAGTCCATCCGGTTCACGAAGGCTTCCGCGTTCCAGAGCGGAACCGCCTTGATGCCGCAGGACTTGGCCGCGCGCAGGGTGTCCTGGTTGTAGTTGCCGTACGGCGGCCGGAAGAGGGTCGGGCGCTTGCCGAACTGCTTCTGGATGGTGTCCTGTTGGCCGCAGATCTCCTCGCGCTGCTTCTCGTAGGAGAGCGCGGGCATGTAGCGGTGGTTCAGGGTGTGGTTGTTCAGGGTGACGCCCGCGTCCTGCATCCCCTTGAAGTAGGGGTAGTTGTCGCGGACGAGGTAGTCGCTGAGGAACGCCGTGTACGGGATCTTCAGCTCCTGCATCATCTTGACGAACTCGGGGTCCTTCTCCGCGCCGTCGTCGATGGTCAGGAAGACGACCTTGTCCTCCGTCGGGACGGTGGTGAAGACCGGCGGGAGCTCGTCCTGGTCCTCGACCTCGAAGCCCTCCCGGGTGGTGATCTCGGGCTTCACCTTCGGCGCGGCCGGGGCCATGAGCGGCGTCTTGAGCAGGCCCCACTTCTTCGCGGCGGCGATCCGGGCCTGCTGGGCGGCCTTGAGCTGTTCCGCGGAGTTGGCGAGGGCGCCCGCCGCCCCGGAGCCCGCTTCGCCGGCCTTGGTCTTGGCCGGCGCCTCCCGGTCCGCGGCCCCGCAGCCCGTGCCGAGGGCGGCGACGAGCAGCGCGGCCACCGCCACCCCGTACCGGCCGCGCGGGCGGGCCGCGGACCGGTGACCATACTGCGCAGTATTTCCCTTTTGTCGTACTAGCTGCATAGCAGCGGATCCTTACACCGCGCAGCCCCGCCCGGCAGCCGACACCACGGCCGGAGGCCGCCCTTCCCCCGGCTGGCCGACAATGGGACGGTGACCCCCGAAGACTTCGCCGCACTGCTCACCCCCGAGGGCCGCGCGCTCCTCGACTCCCTCCGCGACTACGACCCCGGGCAGGAGCTCGCCGTCGCCACCCGGCTGCGCCGCGAGCACCCCGCCCCGCTGGTGTCGGCGGCGCTCGGGCAGGCCCGTCTGCGGCAGCGGGCGGTGGCGAAGTTCGGGGCCGAGGACGCGTACCGGATGTACTTCACGCCCGGCGGCGGCGAGATGGCCACCCGCGCGTCGGTGGCCTCGTACCGCGCCGGGCGGCTCGCGGCGCTGGGCGTACGGAGCGTCGCGGACCTGTGCTGCGGGATCGGCGGGGACGCCCTGGCGCTGGCCCGGCTCGGGATCCGGGTGCTGGCGGTGGACCTCGACCCGCTGACGGTGGCCGTCGCCCGGGCCAACGCCGAGGCGCTGGGGCTGGCGGACCTGATCGAGGTGCGCGAGGCGGACGTGACGGAGGTGGACGTGTCCTCGTACGAGGCCGTCTTCATCGACCCGGCCCGGCGCGGCGGGCGCGGCCGGATCTTCGACCCGGAGTCGTACTCGCCCCCGCTGTCCTGGGCCGTGGAGACCGCCCGGGGCGCGAAGCACGCCGCCATCAAGATCGCCCCCGGGATCCCGCACGAGGCGGTTCCGGCGGAGGCCGAGGCCGAGTGGATCTCCGACCACGGGGACGTGAAGGAGGCCGTGCTGTGGTTCGGCACCGCCCCGGGCACGGTCCGCGCCACCCTGCTGCCCGGGCCCCGCGAACTGCTGACCGCCGATCCGCTGCCGGATCCGCAGGCGGGCCCGGTGGGCCGCTACCTGTACGAGCCCGACGGGGCCGTGATCCGCGCGCACCTCGTCGCCGAGGTGGCCGCGGAGCTGGACGGCCGGCTCATCGACCCGACCATCGCCTACGTCACCGCCGACGAGCTGCGCCCGACGCCGTACGCGACCGCGTACGAGATCACGGACGTGCTGCCCTTCGGGCTGAAGAAGCTGAAGGCGCTGCTGCGCGAGCGCGGGGTCGGGATCCTGACGGTGAAGAAGCGCGGCTCGGCGATCGAGCCGGAGGAGCTCCGCAAGAAGGTGAAGCCCCAGGGGCCGAACGCGGCGACGGTCTTCCTCACCCGGGTGGACGGCGCGCCGTCGATGCTGATCGGGTCACCCGCCGGACAGTCGGCCGGACAGTCGGCCCGCTAGCCCGCCACCTCCGACAGGACCGCCCGGCGGCGGGCCGCCGCCGGGGCGGGGCGGGCGGCGCGGGCCGCCCAGCGGCGGTGGGTGGCCGCCTTGGCCGCGCCCAGCAGCCCGGTGATCCACAGGATCATGCCGAGCCCCACGAAGCCGACGACCTCCCCGTAGGCCGTCGCGCCGGGCCGCGCCCCGGCCGCCGCCGCGAAGGCGGTCCAGAGCCCGCAGGCGCCCAGGGCCAGGGAGGCGGCCAGCCACACCAGGCTCCGTACCGGCGCCCGCAGCGCGGGGTCGACGACGGGCTCGCGGCCGGCCTCGATCCAGCCGCACAGCAGCTCGTGCTCGCGCCGCTCCCGCCGGGCACCCCGTACGAACCAGATCCCGGCGGGCACCAGCACGCCCACCGCGGTCGCGGTGAAGACGGCCCCGAACAGGGACTCCACGGGGTCGGCGGCCTCGAAGGAGGTCACGGCCAGGCCGACGAACGCCCAGCCGAGCGCGAAGGCCGCCGCCACCGCCCAGAGCAAGGCCAGCCGCCCCAGGCCCAGGCCGCGCCGGCTCAGGTCGGCGAGGAAGCGCGCGCGGTCGGACCGTACGACGGTCTCGTCCAGCCACTCGCGCAGGTGCGCGGGCGGCGGCGGGGGCGGGAGCTCACGGCTAGGCATGCGCATGACCGTAGACCCGGCCGCTCCAGCCCCGCTCGACGCCCGCCTCAGCCGCCGCTGACCTCGACCGACTCGAACCGCCAGCGGTGCACGGCCCGGGTGATCAGGTCCGCGGCCGGCTCGGGCAGTTCGGGCAGCTCCGCCGCGACCCCCTCGGGGGCCTCCCACCAGGTGATGACGAGGACCCGGTCCTGGGGGGCCCGCAGGATCTCGCGGCGCACCGGCTCCCGGGCCAGGACCTGGGCGCGGGCCCACTCCAGCAGCTCGTTGCCGCGGCCGTCGGCGGCCCGGGCCTCCCACATCAGGGCGACGGTGCTCACGAGTACAGGTTGTCCTTGCTCAGCTCGTGCACGTGGTCGTGATCATGGCCGTGGCCGTGGCTGTGACCGCCGCCGCCGTGAGCGTGTCCGCCGTCGTGCTCGTGCTCGTGCTCGTGCTCCTGCTCGTGCCCGTGGGACGTCCCCGGCACGTGCGGGTCCGTCACCGGCAGGGAGGAGTCGGCGGACAGGTCCCAGTCGGAGGCCGGCCGGTTCCGCTTGACCATCTCCGCGCCCAGCGCCGCGACCATCGCGCCGTTGTCCGTGCACAGCTTCGGCCGCGGCACCCGCAGGATGATCCCGGCGTCGTCGCAGCGTTCCTGGGCGAGCGAGCGCAGCCGCGAGTTGGCGGCCACGCCGCCGCCGATCATCAGGTGGTCCACGCCCTCGTCCTTGCACGCGCGGATCGCCTTGCGCGTCAGCACGTCCACCACGGCCTCCTGGAAGGACGCCGCGACGTCGCGCACCGGCACCTCCTCGCCCGCCTTGCGCTTGGCCTCGATCCAGCGGGCCACGGCGGTCTTGAGGCCGGAGAAGGAGAAGTCGTACGCCGCGTCGCGCGGCCCCGTCAGCCCGCGCGGGAAGTTGATCGCCTTGGGGTCGCCCTCGCGCGCGAGCCGGTCGATGACCGGACCGCCGGGGAAGCCCAGCTGGAGCACCCGGGCGATCTTGTCGAAGGCCTCGCCCGCCGCGTCGTCGATGGTCGCGCCGAGCGGCCGGACGTCGCTGGTGATGTCGGGGGCGAGCAGCAGCGAGGAGTGCCCGCCGGACACCAGCAGGGCCATGGTCGGCTCCGGCAGCGGCCCGTGTTCCAGCTGGTCGACGCAGATGTGCGAGGCCAGGTGGTTGACCCCGTAGAGCGGCTTGCCCAGCGCGTACGAGTACGCCTTCGCCGCCGAGACGCCCACCAGCAGCGCCCCCGCGAGGCCCGGACCGGCCGTGACGGCGATGCCGTCGAGGTCGCGGGCGCTGACCCCGGCCTCCTTCAGGGCGCGTTCGATGGTCGGGACCATCGCCTCCAGGTGGGCCCGGGAGGCCACCTCGGGCACGACCCCGCCGAAGCGGGCGTGCTCGTCGACGCTCGACGCGATCGCGTCCGCGAGCAGGGTGGTGCCGCGGACGACGCCGACGCCGGTCTCGTCGCAAGAGGTCTCGATGCCGAGGACGAGCGGTTCGTCAGCCATGGGTCTCACTGCTCTCAGGGTGTTCGGGTTGCTCAGGGTCGGTCTTCGTCTGTGCGGGGTCGGTCAGGCGCATCACGAGCGCGTCGACGTTGCCCGGCTGGTAGTAGCCGCGCCGGAAACCGATCGGCTCGAAGCCGAAGCGCTCGTAGAGCCGCTGGGCGCGGGTGTTGTCCACCCGGACCTCCAGCAGCACCTCGGCGCACTCGAAGTCGGTCGCGGCGCGCAGCAGTTCGGTCAGCAGCCGGGCGCCGAGTCCGGTGCCCCACTGGTCGCGGGCGGCCGCGATGGTCTGTACGTCGCCCAGGTCTCCGGCGGACGCGAGCCCCGCGTAGCCGACCATCCGGCCGCTTGCGGGGTCTTCCGCGACGACGTAGCGGCGGGTGGCCCGCGGTCCGCGCGCGTGGGTGAGCTCGGACCAGAACATCCCGGCGGACCAGGCGTCGTCGGGGAACAGCTCGTGCTCCAGCTCCAGCACCGGCTCGATGTCCCACCAGCGCATCTCCCGGAGCACCGCGGTCACGGCCGTCACTGCGGGGTGACCACCTTGTAGTTCTTGGGGACCTGCGCGTCGGGCCGGCGCAGGTAGAGGGGCGTCGGCGGCAGGAACGTCCCGCCCCGCGCGAGCCGCTCCGCCGCGAGGCCCGCCAGGGCCGCCGCCGACTGGTGCACGGGGCCGCGGGCGTCGGTGAACACCTCGGGGTAGAGCTGCGCGCCCTGGCCGACGGCCGGGAGGCCCGCCACGCGCTCGGCGATGTCGGCGGGGCGGTCCACTGCGGGCTCGCCGGTCCGGGTGCGCGGGTCCTCGTAGCGCGCCCAGTAGACCTCCTTGCGCCGCGCGTCGGTGGCGACGGTGAAGGGGCCCTCGACCCCGGCGGCGCCGGCGGCGTAGGCGAGCCCGTCGAGGGTGCACAGGCCGTGCACGGGGACGCCGAGGACGGAGGCGAAGGTGGAGGCGGTGACCAGGCCGACGCGCAGTCCCGTGTAGGGGCCGGGGCCGACGCCGACGACGATGCCGGTGACGGCTTCGAGCTTCACCCCGGCCTCGGCGAGGACCGCGTCGACGGAGGGCAGCAGGAGCTCCCCGTGGCGGCGGGCGTCGACCTGGTTCGACTCGGCGAGGACGGTCTCCCCGTCGTGCAGGGCGACGGTGACGGCGGGCGTGGCGGTATCTACGGCAAGCAAGAGCACGCGAACAGCCTACGACTCCCGGGCCCCGGGGCCTTGCGGCCGGTCACGGCGGAGCCCGGCTGCTACCTTTCGACCGGGGACACGACCGGGGGCCCACCCGGGTCGACGGCGCAGGCGCAAAGAGGTGGAGCAAGGTGGCACGCAGCAGCTCGGGAATCGTGGCCGGGCTCACCGTCGCGGCGCTCGCCGCGATCGGCTTCCTCGGCTGGCAGGCCTCGGCGACCGCGCCCGCGCACCCCGCGAAGACGGCTCCCAAGGCTCCGGCCGCGCAGCAGGAGCAGCCCCCGGCCAAGCAGGACGCGGCGAAGCCCGCCGCGCTGCCCGCCGATTCCGGCACCGGGATGCGGGTCGTGTACTCGGTGTCCCAGAAGCGGGTGTGGCTGGTCGCGGAGGACGGCCGGGAGCCCAGGTCGTTCGCGGTGACGCCGAGCACGGTGCACCCGGCGCCCGGCAGTTACGCGGTCGGCTCGCGCTCGGGCACGGTCACGGGCACGGACGGGGTGCCGATCGAGCACGTCGTCCGGTTCGCCAGCACGGACGGCATCGCGATCGGCTTCAGCGCGCGCGTGGACGGTTCGATGCCGGCGCCGGACCCCGCGAAGAAGACGGGCGGCATCCGGATGACCCGGGCCGACGGTGACGCGATGTGGGCGTTCGCGACGATCAGCTCGAAGGTCGTCGTCGTTCCCTGACGCCGCGCGCCGCGCACCACGCCCCGCCGACCCCACCTCGGGATTCACCCGAACGGGTTACTCAGGCCGCTTCGGACTCCGGAGCGGCCTGTTGTGCGTGCGGGTCGGCGGGGGCCGCACCGCCCCGCGGTGCGGGGTCCCGGTCCGCCCTCCCGGGCGGCGTCGAGACCGCCGTGGCGGCCGCGCCCGCCGCGAGCAGGGCCCGCATGGACACGACGGGCGCTCGCTCTGCTCCTGCTGCCGACATGGCTGCCTCCTGAGACCCCGGGACGCTGTACTTAGGTAGACCTAACCAGCGCTCGGTACCATGTCATCACGCGGCCCCACACCTGCGCAATATCTTCCCGACGGCCTGTCGGTACGTTGTGGGCGCGCCGCCCGCCCGAAACGGCGCACGGGAGGGCGCGCGGCGCGGGCGGAAGGGCGTACGGCGCCACGCGGGAGGGCGTACGGCGCCACGCGGGAGGGCGCCCGGTGCGCGCGGGAAGGCGTACGGCGCCGGGCGGGAAAGCGTACGGCGCCGCGCGGAAGGGCGTACGGCTGCGCGCCTACCGTCCGGCCGCCCCGGTGAGTTCCGCGAGCTCCGCGCCGGACCAGCGCGCCCCGACGCCGCGCAGCGCGACCTCGCGCACGTCGTCCAGGACCTCCTCGTGGCCCACGGCCCGGCCGATCACCACGTGCAGCCGGTCGTCGGAGAGCTCCTCCACCTTGCCGTCGCCCCATTCCACGACGACCACGGACTCGGGCAGCGAGACGTCGAGGTCCAGGTCCTCCATCTCGTCCAGGCCGCCGCCCAGGCGGTACGCGTCCACGTGCACCAGCGGCGGCCCGTCGCCCAGGGACGGGTGCACCCGGGCGATCACGAAGGTCGGCGAGGTCACGGCCCCGCGCACGCCCAACCCCTCCCCCAGGCCGCGGGTCAGGGTGGTCTTGCCCGCGCCGAGCTCCCCGGTCAGCAGGACGAGGTCGCCGGGGCGCAGCAGCCCCGCGATCCGGCGGCCCAGTTCCTGCATGGAGGCGGGCGAGTCGACGGTGACGATGGTTTCGGCGGCGGCCTCGGCCAGGGCCTCAGCCGCCGGGCTGCGCGGTGCTTCCCGCGGTACTTCTTCCATGCGCCCCAACGTTAGTCGGTGCGGGGACGGCTCCGGTGCGCGCCAGGAGGTCGGTCAGCAGCCCGGTCACGATGTCCGGGCGCTCCAGCATCATCAGGTGCCCGGTGTTCTCCAGCACGACGAGGTCGGCGGCGGGCAGCGCTTCCTTGATCGACACGCTGTGCTCGGCCGGGATGATCATGTCCCGGTCCCCGGCGATGACGGTGACGGGGATGTCCGCGAACCGCTGGAGGGCCTCGGTCTTGTCGTGGGCCTGGAAGGCCGGGTAGAACTCGGCGACCACGTCGATCGGGGTCGCCTCGATCAGCCGCTCGGCGAAGCGGGCGACGCCCGGATCCACGTCCCGGGACCCGAACGAGTACAGCTTGATCATCCCGGCGAAGAGGTCGGCGGTGGCCCGGCGGCCCTTCTCCACCAGCTCCACCTGGGAGCCGAGCGCCCTGAGCACGCCGGGCAGGATCCGGCGCACCGCGCCCTGCCCCACGGAGGGCAGCCCGTACGTCACCTGGTCGAGCCGCCCGCTGGAGGTGCCGATCAGGGCCACCCCGAGCACCCGGTCGCGCACCAGCTCCGGGAACTGTTCGGCCAGGGCCATGACGGTCATCCCGCCCATGGAGTGGCCGACGAGGACCAGCGGGCCCTCGGGCGCGGTGGCGTCGATGACGGCCTTGAGGTCGCGGCCGAGCTGTTCGATGGTCACCGGCTCGCCGTCGGCCTGGGCCAGGCCCCGGGCGCTGCGGCCGTGGCTGCGCTGGTCCCAGTAGACGGCCCGGACGACTCCGCGCAGCGCGGCGCGCTGGAAGTGCCAGGAGTCCTGGCCGAGGCAGTAGCCGTGGCAGAAGACGACGGTGGTCCCGGCGGCGGGCGACGAGCGGCGCAGGCGGCGCTTCTTGCCCGGGGGCGCGGGCGGCAGCTCGTCGGTCTCGTAGTAGAGCTCGGTGCCGTCCTCGGCGCGGCAGCCGCCCTCGGTCCCGCGCAGGGAGCCGTAGTCCCCGGCGGCGTCGAGCGCCAGGCGGGCCTTCATGCGGATGCCGCGTCCCACGGTGATCCTTTCGACCGCGACACCGGCCGCGGCGCCCGCCGCTATGACACCGATGGCGGCGCCGGCCCAGCCGGCCTTGCGCCAGTTTTCGCTCACGACGTCGCCGTCCTCACTCAGCCGCCCAGGTACACCCGGGGCACCCGACCTCCGATACGGGTGACGATCTCATACGCGATCGTGTGTGCCGCTTGAGCCCAGTCCTCGGCGGTGGGTTCGCCGCGCTCCGCGTCGCCGAAGACGACGGCCTCGTCGCCCGGCTCGGCGAGGTCCTCGCCGAGGTCGACGACGAACTGGTCCATGGCGATCCGGCCCGCGGCCCGCCGGACCTTGCCGCCGACGAGCACCGGCCCGCGGCCGGAGGCGCAGCGCGGCAGGCCGTCCGCGTAACCGGCGGGGACCAGCGCGAGGTGCGTCTCGGCCTCGGTGACGTAGTGGTGGCCGTAGCTCACGCCGTGCCCGGCGGGCACGGACTTGACCAGGGCGAGCGAGGCCTTGAGGCGCATGGCGGGGCGCAGGCCGAGCTGGGCGGGGGTGCCGAGCTCGGGGGCGGGCGAGACGCCGTAGACGGCCAGCCCGGTGCGGACGAGGTCGTAGTGGCTCTCGGGGAGGGTGAGGGTCGCGGGCGAGTTGGCGATGTGCCGGACCTCGGGGTCGACCCCTTCCTTCTCCGCGTAGGCGAGCATGTCGCGGAAGGCGTCGAGCTGGAGCCGGATGGAGGGGTGGCCGGGCTCGTCGGCGCAGGCGAAGTGCGACCAGACGCCGGTGACCTGGACGGTTCCCTCCGCCTGCGCGGCGACGGCCGCGCCGACGAGCTCCGCCCAGTCGGCGGGCTGGCAGCCGTTGCGGCCGAGGCCGGTGTCGGCCTTGAGCTGGATCCGGGCGGTGCGGCCGGCCGCGCGGGCGGCCTCCCGCACCTCGTCCAGGGCCCACATTCCGCTGACCGACACGTCGATGTCGGCCTCGATGGCCTCCCGCCAGGGCCCGCCGGGGGTCCAGAGCCAGCACATGACGCGTCCCTCGATGCCGGCGGCGCGCAGGGCGAGCGCCTCCTCGGGGGTGGCGGTTCCGAGCCAGGTGGCGCCGGCCTCCTGGGCGGCACGGGCGCAGGGGACGGCCCCGTGCCCGTAGGCGTTCGACTTGACGACGGCCATGAGCTGGGCCCGGGGCGCCCGTGCGCGCAGGGCGCGCACGTTCTCCCGTACTGCGTCAAGATCGATCTCGGCGTACACGCGCGTCGGTGTCTCGTTCATCGCCCACAGTCTCTCAGAACCCCCGCCCCGCCCCGTCTCTACCCGCCCGCGCGCGCCGGACCGGCCCCGCCCGCGGCCCCGGCCGGTGGGGGCCGGGGGCCGGTTCCCCGGGTCAGGACGTGACGTCGCGCCACGCCGCCGGGAGGGCGGCGGCCACCTCCTGCGCCACCGTCGGCGCCCCGTCGGCGGCCAGCCGCCCGGCCAGCCCGTGGAGGTACGCCGCCACCGACCCGGCGTCGGCCCCCGACAGCCCGCCCGCCAGCAGCGCCCCGGCCAGCCCGGACAGCACGTCCCCGCTCCCGGCGGTGGCCAGCCACGGGGTCCCGGTCGGGTTCACCCGGACCGGGCCGGGCCCGGCGGGGGCGACCAGCGTCGTCGACCCCTTCAGCAGCACGGCCGCCCCGTACCGCCCCGCCAGCTCCCGCGCGGCGGCCAGCCGCCCGGCCTCCACCGACTCCCTCGGCACCCCCAGGAGCGCCGCCGCCTCGCCCGCGTGCGGGGTCAGCAGGGTCGCGGCCCGGCGCTGCCGCACCACGTCGGGGTCCAGTCCCCGCAGCCCGTCCGCGTCCACCAGCACCGGCACGTCCCGGTCGGCCAGCGCCCGCGCGACCTCCGCGGCCCGCCCGGCCCCGATCCCCGGCCCGACCACCCAGGCCTGCACCCGGCCCCGCCCGACCAGCACCTCCGGGTGGCGCGCGAGCACGGCGTCCGCCGCCGGCCCCACGTACCGCACCGCGCCCGCGCCGCCCCGCAGCGCCCCCGCGACGGCCAGGACCGCCGCGCCCGGGTACTGCTCCGACCCGGCGACGACCCCGACCACGCCCCGCCGGTACTTGTCGCTGGACGCCGTCGGCACCGGCAGCAGTGCCGCCGCGTCGGCGTGCTGGAGGGCTTCCAGCACGGGGTCCGCGAGGTCCAGCCCGATGTCGACCAGCCGCACCGCGCCCACCCGCGAGGCCCCGGGGTCGATCAGCAGCCCCGGCTTGTACGCGCCGAAGGTCACCGTCACGTCGGCCGCCACCGCCGAGCCCGCCACCTCCCCGGTGTCCGCGTCGACCCCGCTCGGCAGGTCCACGGCGACCACGAGCGCACCCGCCGGGATCCGCTCCGCCAGCGACGCCGCCGCCGGGCGCAGCCCGCCCCGGCCGCCGATCCCGAGCAGCCCGTCCAGGACGAGGTCCGCCCGCTGCGGGACGGACGGCTCGACCCGGCCCCCGGCGGCCCGCAGCGCGGCGAGCCCGCCGGGGTGCATCCGCTCGGGGTCCATCGGCACCGCCGTCACCCGGGCCCCGCGCCGCGCCAGCCGCGCACCCGCGTACAGGGCGTCCCCGCCGTTGTCCCCCGGGCCGGCCAGCACCACGACGCGGGAGCCGTACACCCGCCCCAGCAGCCCCGCGCACACGGCGGCCAGCCCCGCCGCGGCCCGCGCCATCAGGGCGCCCTCCGGCAGCCGGGCCATCAGCTCGCGCTCGGCGGCCCGTACGGTCTCCACGCTGTAAGCAGTACGCATGGCACCAGCGTGCCCGAAGGCCGGGCCGGGGGGCCGCAGCCCGGGGCCGCCGTCCGGGGCCCCGGCCGGAACCCGGACCCGGACCCGGACCCTGGCCCGGACCCGAACCCGAACCCGGACCCGGGGGCCCGTCCCCCGACCTGAGGCCTACTTCTCCGCGATCACCACGGCGGACGCGATCCCGGCGTCATGGCTCAGCGAGATGTGCCAGGACGTCACACCGAGCTCCTTCGCCCGCGCCTCCACCGTCCCGGACACCCGCAGCCGGGGCTGCCCGGACTCCTCCACGTACACCTCGGCGTCGGTCCACAGCAGTCCGCCGGGCGCGCCGAGCGCCTTGGCCAGGGCTTCCTTGGCCGCGAACCGGGCGGCGAGCGAGGCGGTCCCCCGCCGTTCGCCGCCCGGCAGCGTCAGCTCGGAGTCGAGGAAGAGCCGCCGGGCCAGGTTCGGCGTCCGCTCCAGCGCGGCGCCGAACCGCTCGATCTCCGCAACGTCGATCCCCACACCGATGATCACAACAACCCCAACTACTCCACCGTCACGGACTTGGCGAGATTACGCGGCTGGTCCACCTCGTTGCCCCGCGCCGTCGCCAGCTCGCACGCGAACACCTGCAACGGCACCGTCGCCACCAGCGGCTGGAGCAGCGTCGGGGTCGCCGGGATGCGGATCAGGTGGTCGGCGTACGGGACCACCGCCTCGTCCCCCTCCTCCGCGATCACGATCGTCCGCGCCCCGCGCGCCCGGATCTCCTGGATGTTCGAGACGATCTTGTCGTGCAGGACCGAGCGCCCGCGCGGGGACGGTACGACCACCACCACCGGCAGGTCCTCCTCGATCAGCGCGATCGGACCGTGCTTGAGCTCGCCCGCCGCGAAGCCCTCGGCGTGCATGTACGCCAGCTCCTTGAGCTTGAGCGCGCCCTCCAGCGCCACCGGGTACCCGACGTGCCGCCCGAGGAACAGCACGGTGTCCTTGTCGGCCAGCGAACGCGCGAGGCTCCGTACCGGCTCCATCGTCTCCAGCACCGTGTCCACCGCGCCGGCGATGTCCGACAGCTCCCGGATCACGACCTCGATCTCGTCGCCCCACTTGGTGCCCCGCACCTGCCCGAGGTAGAGCGCGACCAGGTAGCAGGCGACCAGCTGCGTCAGGAACGCCTTGGTGGAGGCGACGGCCACCTCGGGACCGGCGTGCGTGTACAGCACGGCGTCCGACTCGCGCGGGATCGTCGATCCGTTGGTGTTGCAGACGGCCAGCACCCTGGCCCCCTGCTCGCGGGCGTGGCGCAGCGCCATCAGGGTGTCCATGGTCTCGCCGGACTGCGAGATCGCGATCACCAGCGTCCGCTGGTCGAGGATCGGGTCGCGGTAGCGGAACTCGCTGGCGAGCTCCGTCTCGCAGGGGATGCGGGTCCAGTGCTCGATGGCCAGCTTCGCGATCATGCCCGCGTGGTACGCCGTACCGCACGCCACGATCACGACCTTGTCGACCTCGCGGAGCACCGCGGCGGGGATGCGCACCTCGTCCAGGGTCAGCAGACCGCTCGCGTCGATCCGGCCGAGGAGGGTGTCGGCGACGGCCTTGGGCTGCTCGGCGATCTCCTTGAGCATGAAGTAGTCGTAGCCGCCCTTCTCGGCCGCCGAGGCGTCCCAGTCCACGTGGTACGCGCGCACGTCCGCGGGCGCCCCGTGGAAGTCCGTCACCGTGACCGCCTCGCGGCGCAGTTCCACGACCTGGTCCTGGCCCAGTTCGATCGCGGAGCGGGTGTGGGCGATGAAGGCCGCCACGTCCGAGGCGAGGAAGTTCTCGCCCTCCCCCACCCCGACCACCAGGGGGGAGTTGCGGCGGGCGCCGACCACCACGTCCGGCTCGTCGGCGTGGACCGCGACGAGGGTGAACGCGCCCTCCAGGCGCCGGCACACCTGCCGCATCGCCTCGGCCAGGCCGCCCCCGGTGGCCGAGAACCGCTCGGCGAGCAGGTGCGCGACCACCTCGGTGTCCGTCTCGGACTCCAGCCGGTGCCCGCGCTCGGCCAGTTCGGCGCGCAGCGCGGCGAAGTTCTCGATGATGCCGTTGTGCACGACGGCCACCCGGCCGGAGTTGTCCAGGTGGGGATGGGCGTTGACGTCGGTGGGCCCGCCGTGGGTCGCCCACCGGGTGTGCCCGAGTCCGGTGGAACCGGCCGGCAGCGGGTGCCCGACCAGCTCCTTCTCCAGGTTGACCAGCTTGCCGGCCTTCTTGGCGCTGGCGAGTCCGCCGTCGGCGAGGACCGCGATGCCGGCCGAGTCGTAGCCGCGGTACTCCAGCCGCTTCAGTCCGGCGATGACCACATCGAGCGCAGACTGCGCTCCCACGTAACCCACAATTCCGCACATAGGCCGCAGCGTACGCGCTGGTCGGCCGTCTGCCCCGTACCCGAACAAGACGAAAACCCCGCCCGGCGGATCACCGGGCGGGGTCGACGTGCGGGCGTGGAAGGTCAGCCGAGCTTCTTGACCTGAGCGTCGATCAGGGCCGTCGGGGAGTCGGCCTTGCCCAGGAGGCTGATCGAGCTGAAGGAGGCCACCGTGCCGCCCTTGCGCGCCATGACGAGGAGCAGGGTGCCCTTGTCGCCGCCCTCCAGGTCGATGGCCAGGCTCAGGCTGACGGCCTCGTCACCGGCGTTGACGGCCGGGCCCGCGGCCACGCTCTCGTACTTGGTGGTCTCGCCCTCCGAGGTGGAGGAGAACCCGCCCGCGCAGATCTGCCCGGCGGTCTTGAAGGCCGCCAGGGTCTCCTGCGCGCCCTGGCCGTCGTAGGAGGACAGCCCGGTCGCGGTCACGGTGGTGCCGAGGGCGTTCTTGACCGCTTCCAGCTTCTCCTCGGGCGAGGCGCCGGCCGCCGGCTCCTTCGGCTTGGCGCCCAGCGCGGTACGGGCGACGCCGGCCGGCTTGCCGATCTTCTGCAGGGCCTGGGTCTGCACCAGGACCTTGCAGGCGGCCTTGTCGGTGGTGAGCTGGTTCTCGTCGACCTTGGACAGCTTGGCGGCGGCCTGGGCGTTGACCACGTAGTCCGGGACGTCCGCCTGCGTGACCAGCAGACCGGCCAGCTCCGCGTCCGTCCTGCCCTTCGCGGCGGGAGCGGCCGACGGCGCGGACGGCCGCGGGTCGGGCTTGGCGTCGCCCTCGGTGTCGGCCTTGTCGGAGCCGCAGGCGGTGGCGAGCAGGGCCAGGGACACCGCGGAGGCGGTCAGGACGGTACGACGGACAAGGGTGCTGCGCACGAGAAATCCCCCCAGGGAAAAGAACACCGCACGCACACGGAACGGCGTCGCGGTAACGATCAATCTACGACCCGTCCGCTCGCCCGGCCCGGGTTCCCGGCCCCGGGGACCAATCGTGATCGGCATGAGACGGGACGGGGTTCCGATCGATACCCGGACCCGTACAACCCCACCGCAACCCCACCACCTGCGCCTTCGGCGGGGCCCGCGCCGGGCCCTTCGGCCACGTGACCGACCCCACCACCCACGACCGGCCCCGAGCCCCGACAATGACCCTGTGATCACTTCGCCGCCACGAAGCACGCCGGACAGCGCAACGGAGCGCCCCGTCGGATCGGAGCACCCCACGCACCCCGAGCCTGCCGCGCAGCCCCCGCGCCGCCGGGGCCACGAGGCCTCCCCCTACGTCGACCTCACCCGCGCGGAGTGGAGCGCACTGCGCGAGCGCACGCCGCTGCCCCTGACGGCGGAGGAGGTCGAGCGGCTGCGCGGTCTCGGCGACGTCATCGACCTCGACGAGGTGCGCGACGTCTACCTCCCGCTCTCCCGCCTCCTCAACCTCTACGTCGGCGCCACCAGCAACCTGCGCGGCACCCTGAACACCTTCCTCGGCGACGCCGGCAACGGGCACGGCGCCCAGCAGGGCACCCCCTTCGTCATAGGGGTCGCCGGCTCGGTCGCCGTGGGCAAGTCCACGGTGGCCCGCCTCCTCCAGGCCCTCCTGGCGCGCTGGCCCGAGCACCCCCGCGTCGAGCTGGTCACCACGGACGGGTTCCTGTACCCGATGAAGGAACTCCAGCGGCGCGGCCTGACCGCCCGCAAGGGCTTCCCGGAGTCCTACGACCGCCGGGCGCTGACCCGTTTCGTCGCCGACATCAAGGCGGGCAAGGACGAGGTCACGGCCCCGGTCTACTCGCACCTGATCTACGACATCGTCCCGGACGAGCGGCTCGTCGTGCGCCGCCCGGACATCCTGATCGTCGAGGGGCTCAACGTCCTCCAGCCGGCCCTGCCCGGCAACGACGGCCGAACCCGCGTCGGCCTGGCCGACTACTTCGACTTCAGCGTGTACGTGGACGCGCGGCCCGAGGACATCGAGCGCTGGTACCTCAACCGCTTCCGGAAGCTGCGCGAGACGGCGTTCCAGAACCCCTTCTCCTACTTCCGCAAGTACACCCAGGTCTCCGAGGAGGAGGCCCTGGAGTACGCGCAGACGATGTGGCGGACCATCAACAAGCCCAACCTGCTGGAGAACGTGGCGCCCACCCGCGGACGCGCCACCCTCGTGGTGCGCAAGGGCCCCGACCACAAGGTCCAGAAGCTGAGCCTGCGCAAGCTCTGAGCCCGCGCGGGCGAAGAGTGGCCGCGGGCTCCGGGCGGCTAGGGTGCGGGCATGCTCCATCTGAGGATGATCACCCCGCACCCCCTGACGGAGCAGGTCGTGGACCTGATCCACCGGACCGTCGGCACCACGCACCTGGTCGTGCTGAGCGGCGCCGCCCGCGACCCCGCGGGCGACGTGGTGATGTGCGACGTGGCCCGCGAGGCCGCCGACGAGCTGCTGCAGGAGATGCGCGCGCTCGGCATCGACGAGTCGGGCTCCATCGCCGTCGAGCAGATCGACCTGTCGATCTCACGGCGGGCCGACATGGCGGAGGACGAGGCTCCGGGCGAGGCCGCGGACGCGGTGATCTGGGAACAGCTCGCCGAGTCCACCCACGAGGAGTCCACCCTCACGATCACCTACTGCGTGTTCCTGATCGTCGCCACGATGATCGCGGCCTGCGGCGTGGTCCTGGACAACGCGGTCCTGATCGTCGGCGCGATGGCCGTCGGTCCGGAGTTCGGCCCGCTCGCCGGGATCTGTACGGGCCTGGTGCAGCGCGCCCCGCGGCTGACCGCGCGCTCCACGCTCGCCCTGCTGGTCGGCTTCGCCGCCGCGATCGTGGCGACGACCGTGTTCAGCCTGGTGATGGACGGGCTCGGGCTCTTCCACGAGGGCATGCTGGACGACCCGCGGCCCAACACCAGTTTCATCTGGCAGCCCGACCCGTTCTCCTTCGTCGTGGCCCTGCTCGCCGGCGTGGTCGGCATGCTCTCGCTGACCTCGGCGAAGTCCGGCGCCCTGGTCGGCGTGGCCATCTCGGTCACCACCGTCCCCGCGGCCGCCAACGCCGCCGTCGCCCTGTCCTACGGGGACCTCGGCCAGATGTGGGGCTCGGCCATACAGCTGTCGCTGAACCTGCTGGGCATCGTCCTGTCCGGGAGCCTCACCCTCATCGCCTGGAAACTGCTGTGGCGCACCCAGCAGGGCCGGATGATCCGCCGCCCGCCGGGTGCGCCACGGCACACCTCGAAGTAACCGCCGCTAGCCGAGCGCCGACTTCACCACGTCCGCCAGCCGCCCGGCGACCGCGCGGGCCTGCTCGATGTCGGCGGCCTCCACCATCACCCGTACGAGGGGCTCGGTGCCGGACGGGCGCAGCAGCACCCGGCCGGTGGTGCCCAGCTCGCGCTCGGCGTCGGCGACGGCCGCGGCCAGCTCGCCGGAGGTCGCGACCCGGGACTTGTCCACGTCCGGGACGTTGATCAGGATCTGCGGCAGCCGCGTCATGACCCCGGCCAGATCGGCCAGGCCGCGCCCGGTGGCGGCGACGCGCGCCGCCAGCATCAGGCCGGTCAGCGTGCCGTCGCCGGTGGTCGCGTGGTCGAGGATGATCACGTGGCCGGACTGCTCGCCGCCCAGCGCGTAGCCGTGCTCCTTCATCGACTCCAGCACGTAGCGGTCGCCGACCCCGGTCTGCACGACCTGGATGCCCTCGGCCTCCATCGCCAGCTTGAAGCCCAGGTTGGACATGACGGTGCCGACCACGGTGTTCTCGCGCAGCTGGCCCGCCTCGCGCATGGCCAGGGCCAGCACGGCGAGGATCTGGTCGCCGTCCACCTCGGCGCCGGTGTGGTCCACGGCCAGGCAGCGGTCGGCGTCGCCGTCGTGCGCGATGCCGAGGTCGGCGCCGTGCTCGACGACGGCGGCCTTGAGCAGTCCCAGGTGGGTGGAGCCGCAGCCGTCGTTGATGTTGAGGCCGTCGGGCTCGGCGCCGATCGTGACGATCTCCGCGCCCGCGCGGGTGAAGGCCTCCGGCGAGACGTAGGCGGCCGCGCCGTGGGCCTCGTCCAGGACGACCTTGAGGCCGTCGAGCCGGTTCGGCAGGACCCCGATGAGGTGGGCGACGTACTTGTCGAAGCCCTCGGTGTAGTCGGAGACGCGGCCGACGCCGTCACCGGTGGGGCGGTCCCAGGGAGCGCCCGTGCGGTGCTCCTCGTAGACCGACTCGATCCGGTCCTCCAGGTCGTCGGCGAGCTTGTGGCCGCCGCGCGCGAAGAACTTGATGCCGTTGTCGGGCATGGCGTTGTGGCTGGCGGAGAGCATCACGCCGAGGTCGGCGCCCAGCGCACCGGTGAGATACGCCACCGCCGGGGTGGGCAGCACACCGACGCGCAGGACGTCCACGCCGGCACTCGCGAGGCCCGCGACGACCGCGGCCTCCAGGAACTCGCCCGACGCGCGGGGATCGCGGCCGACGACCGCCGTGGCCCGGTGGCCCGCGAAGGTGCCCGCCTCGGCCAGTACGTGCGCGGCCGCCACGGAGAGGCCGAGCGCGAGCTCGGCCGTCAGATCCGCGTTGGCGACGCCTCGTACACCGTCCGTCCCGAAGAGTCGTCCCACTGTTGTCCTCCCGAGTTCACGCTTCGCTTTGTGACCGCTTGTGACAGGTATTGCCGCTTGTGGCGGTAAACGAACCGCCCCGACAGCACGGAGAGTGCTGCCGGGGCGGTTTCGTTGCAGAACAGCAGGCGCAGATTAACGCTTGCTGTACTGCGGAGCCTTACGGGCCTTCTTGAGACCGGCCTTCTTGCGCTCGACCGCACGGTCGTCGCGGGAAAGGAAGCCGGCCTTCTTCAGCGCCGGGCGGTTGTTGTCCACGTCCGCCTCGTTCAGCGCACGGGCAACGCCGAGGCGCAGGGCACCGGCCTGACCGGAGACGCCGCCACCCGCGATGCGGGCGATGACGTCGTAACGGCCGTCAAGCTCGAGGAGCTTGAAGGGCTCGTTGACTTCCTGCTGGTGCACCTTGTTGGGGAAGTAGTCCTCAAGGGTGCGACCGTTGATCTTCCACTTGCCGGTGCCCGGAACGATCCGGACGCGGGCGATGGCGTTCTTGCGACGGCCCAGGCCGGCGGCCGGCTGGGGGTCACCGAAGCGACCGGCAAGCGACTCGGAGGTGTAGTCGCCCTCGACGACGACTTCGGACTCGGTGGTGTACTCCTCGACGCCCTCGAACTCTTCGACGGGGGTCTCGGCGGTGGTCTCGGCCACGATGCTCCTCAGAATTTTCTACGTCTTAGGGGGTGGCCGGAACTACTGCGCGACCTGGGTGATCTCGAACGGCACCGGCTGCTGGGCAGCGTGGGGGTGCTGGTCGCCCGAGTAGACCTTCAGCTTCGAGAGCATCTGACGGCCCAGGGTGTTCTTGGGGAGCATGCCCTTGATGGCCTTCTCGACGGCCTTCTCCGGGTTGTTCGCCAGGAGGTCGTCGTAGCGGACCGAACGCAGACCACCCGGGAAGCCGGAGTGGCGGTACGCCATCTTCTGGGTCGCCTTGTTGCCGGACAGGTGAACCTTGTCGGCGTTGACGATGATGACGAAGTCGCCCATGTCCATGTGGGGGGCGTAAGTCGGCTTGTGCTTGCCGCGCAGGAGGGCAGCGGCCTGGGTCGCCAGACGGCCGAGGACAACGTCCTGGGCGTCGATGACGAGCCACTGGCGCGAGATGTCGCCGGGCTTGGGGCTGAACGTACGCACGCGTATGCCTTCGCTTCTTCAGTGGTGGGTCATCCCATAGGGCACGAGCCCCGGGGGAAGGGTCCTGACAGGGTCACCACGGACGATCACGACAGCCGCTTGTCCACATCGGGGACGCAACCCGTGTGAACCGCTGGTCATCGGCCCGGTGGACCGGCGTAAGAGGCCCTTTCACGTGAGAATGAGAAAGCCAATACGCATAACAAACCAGCAGGATACCCAAGCAGACCCGTACGGGTCAAAACGCGGTCCGCGATGCCGATGCAGCTGGCGTCGCGGCGCACTCCGGTTCGGTCCTGGATGGGGACCCCGCAGTTGTTACGGGTCCCAGAGTAACCCGACCCGGGCGCAGCACAC
Source organism: Streptomyces sp. NPDC004667 (assembly GCF_040609475.1). Lineage (NCBI taxonomy): Bacteria > Bacillati > Actinomycetota > Actinomycetes > Kitasatosporales > Streptomycetaceae > Streptomyces > Streptomyces sp. NPDC004667. The sequence continues at coordinate 20,790 of NZ_JBEXKC010000037.1, forward strand.
GACGCAGCAGCAGACCCGCGAGCCCGCACAGGGCCGCCATGTCACGGAACGCGCGCCGCTTGTGGGCCAGCTCGGAGGGCCACGGAACGAGGGCCGTCTGGGGCGCCAGGGCCAGCCAGAACCAGGGCGAGCGCGGCATCGACCCCTCCCGCACCCCCGACGCCAGCAGCGGCGGCAGCACCACCAGCAGGTAGTGGTCGAAGGACGGCCGCGACACCAGGAATGCGGCGAGCATCACCATGCACGACGTCTCCGTCAGCCGCAGCGCACCCCCGTCGGTCTCCCCCTGCGAACGCCGCCACCGCACGCACACCGCCCACAGCCCGGCCAGCGCCCCCGCGCCCGCCAGCACCACCGCCACCGCCTCCGGCAGCCCCAGCCTCGGCAGCACCGCGATCGGCGAGGCGTCCCAGGGCAGCGCGTAGGCGTCCTGCCCCTTGAGGAGGAACGGCAGGGTCTTGGTGAAGAACAGCGTCGGGCTCGGCATCAGCAGGGCCCCCACCAGCGACAGCCCCACCGGCACCAGCACCGCCCCCGCCAGCCCCCGCCACTGCCGGGCCAGGACGAAGAGCAGCCCGACCGGCACCAGCATCGGCTTGCAGGCGATCGCCAGCCCCACCACCAGCCCCGCCGCGGCCCACGAGCGCCGGTGCGCCAGCAGCAGGGCCACCGGCAGGGCGGCCGCCGAGATCGCCGTCCAGTTGCCGATCAGCACGAGGTTCGCGTACGGCTTGTAGGCCAGCGCGAGCAGCCCGAGGCCGCCCACCGCGAACCGCGAGCACAGCGGCACCGCGAACAGCCGCAGCGAGGCCCACCAGCCGACCCCCACCAGCCCGGTCATCCCCAGCGGCAGCAGCCACCGCAGCGCCTCCCGCGGGACCATCGCCTCCGGCACCGCCATCAGCACGGCGCTGGGCAGGTACAGGAACCGCTTGTCCTCGTACGGCGAGACCCCCGACAGCAACGCGTCCGCGGCCTTGACCACGAACGCGTTGTCGGAGCCCCAGTTCGGACGCAGGCTCGTCGAGACCGAGACCGTCAGCAGGACCAGCAGCGAGACGGCCCGCCAAGGCCCCGGCGCCGGCGCCATCAGCCAGGCGGTCCGCCGCCCGGCCGCGGACGGGCGGTCCCACTTCATGAGCCAGATGCCAGGCCGCAGCCCCACAGCGCCTCCCCCTCGCACCGCAGGGGTCGACAGCCCCTACCGCTTGCGCTCGACCCTACGTTCGTCCCAGACGGGCTCCTGAGTCTCCCGCACAACACCGTCCGAACCGAAGACCAGGTAACGGTCAAATGTGCGCGCGAACCAGCGGTCGTGCGTCACGCACAGCACCGTGCCGTCGTACGACTCCAGCCCGTCCTGCAGGGCCTCCGCCGACTCCAGGTCGAGGTTGTCCGTCGGCTCGTCCAGCAGCAGCGCCGTGGTGCCGGCCAGCTCCAGCAGCAGGATCTGGAAACGCGCCTGCTGCCCGCCCGAGAGCTTCTCGAACGGCTGCTCCGCCTGACGCTCCAGCTCGTAGCGGCGCAGGGCGCCCATCGCCGCGCCCAGCGGCTTCGCCGCCTCCGTCCACAGGATGTCGACGAGCGTGCGGCCGAAGAGCTCCGGATGCGCGTGCGTCTGCGCGAAGTGGCCCGGCAGCACACGCGCGCCCAGCTTCCAGTCGCCGGTGTGCTTGACGTCCTCGCCCGCCAGCAGCCGCAGGAAGTGCGACTTGCCGGAACCGTTCGAACCGAGCACCGCGACGCGCTCCCCGTAGAACACCTCCAGCGAGAAGGGCTTCATCAGCCCCGTCAGCTCCAGGTTCTCCACGGTCAGCGCGCGCACCCCGGTCCGCCCGCCCTTCAGCCGCATCTTGATGTCCTGCTCGCGCGGCGGCTCCGGCGGCGGGCCGGCCTCCTCGAACTTCTGGAAGCGCGTCTGCATCGCCCGGTAGCGCGAGGCCATGTCGGGACTGGAAGCCGCCTGGTTGCGCAGCCGCAGCACCAGCGCCCTCAGCCGGGCGTGCTCCTCGTCCCAGCGCCGCTTGAGCTCCTCGAACCGCGCGAAACGCTCCTTGCGGGCCTCGTGGTACGTCCCGAAGCCAGCGCCGTGCACCCACACGTCGCTGCCCGTCGGGCTCGCCTCCAGGCTGATGATCTTCTCGGCGGCCTGGGTCAGCAGCTCCCGGTCGTGGGAGACGAACAGCACCGTCTTGCGGGTCGCCCGCAGCTGCTCCTCCAGCCACCGCTTGCCCGGGACGTCCAGGTAGTTGTCCGGCTCGTCGAGCAGCAGCACCTCGTCCGGCCCGCGCAGCAGCGCCTCCAGGACCAGGCGCTTCTGCTCACCGCCCGACAGCGTCCGCACCTCGCGGAACTGCGCGCTGTCGTACGGGATCGCCAGCGCGGCCATCGTGCAGACGTCCCACAGCGTCTCCGCCTCGTAGCCCTGCACGTCCGCCCAGTCGCTGAGCGCCTGCGCGTACGCCATCTGCGCGGCCTCGTCGTCCACCGTCAGGATCAGCTGCTCGGCCCGGTCCACGGCCTTCGCCGCCTCCCGGATCCGCGGCTGCGCCACCGACACCAGCAGGTCCCGCACGGTCGTCTCGTCCCGTACCGAGCCCACGAACTGCGACATCACGCCGAGCCCGCCGCTGATCGTCACCCCGCCGCCGTGCGGCTGGAGCTCACCGGAGATCAGCTTCAGCAGCGTGGTCTTGCCGGCCCCGTTCGCCCCGACCAGGGCGACGACCGACCCCTCCCCCACCCGGAAGGAGACGTCGGGGAGCAGGACCCGCCCGTCGGGAAGGTAGTACTCCAGGTGGCTGGCTTCGAGATGTCCCATGCGGGGCATTCTCCCGGGCCACCGGGGCCCGGCCCAAATGCTTTGCGCCGGAGCCGGTGCCCGCGGGCCCCGATGGACACGCCCACCCCCCGGCGTGACGATGGGAAGACCGACCCCACGTCCCCGAGGAAACGGGACTCCCATGACACGCCGAACACGGCCGCGGTGGCTCTGCCGCGGAGCGGCGGCGGGCGGTATGGCCTGCGGCCTGGCCCTCGGGCTCGCCTCCCCCCAGGCCCAGGCGGCTCCGGTCGCCGAACTGCTGCGCCTGGAACTCGCCGCCCCCAGCATCACGGTCGCCTTCCGCGACCTCACGCCGTACGCGGTGCGGCACTCGCTGATCCTCACCCCGCAGGGCGCCGGCGGCGGCAAGGTCCTCTCCGTGAACTGGGAGGGCGCCCTGGTGCCGGGGATGGGACGCGTGCTCACCAAGACCCTCGACGCGAAGATCCTGCCGGGCATCGCCTACTGCGGGCTCATCGAGAGCGTCCTCAGCTCCCAGAAGGGCACCACCAAGGAGGACGACTCCCCCATCGTCACCACGTACAAGTCGAACGAGATCTGCGCCAAGCCGTCCGGGACGCCCGGCGGCAACCCCGCCGACGTCTCCGTCGGCTCCATCGACGGCGAGGCGGCCCCGCCCCCCAACACGAACCGCAACTACTGGATCAACTACGCCAACCGCGGCACCACCGAGGCCAAGGACGTGACCCTCCAGGTGCAGGCCACCGGCACCATGAGCATGCGGCGCCCCCCGGACTCCGGCACCTTCAACGGCTTCCAGTGCGCGGCGGCGGGCTCCGGCTACCGCTGCACCGGCGGCACCCTGCCCGCCGGCGCCAAGGGGCAGATCCCCTTCCTCGGCCGGGTCGCCTCGGCGGGCCCGGGAGCCATCCACGTCACGATCAGCTCCCCGGGCGAGAGCAACCCGACCGACAACGCGCAGACGCTCACGATCCTCTCGGGCCAGTGAGCGGCCGCCGGGCCGGGGCTCAGCAGCCCCCGCAGCCGCCGCCCGCCCCCGGCAGGGTCCGCATGTTCCGCGCTTCCTTGCTGCGGGCGGCCAGCAGCTCGTCCGCCGGGTAGCCGACCTCCTCCAGGGTCAGCCCGTGCGGCTTCACCACGTGCACCGAGGAGTCCCGTACGGCGGCGGCCAGCACCTGTCCGGGCCACTCCACGGGCCGGTGCCCGTCGCCCACGTGCAGCAGCGCTCCGACCAGGGAGCGGACCATGTTGTGGCAGAACGCGTCGGCCCGCACCGTAGCGGTGACGATCCCGTCCGCGTCCCGCACCCAGCTGAGCTCCTGGAGCGTACGGATCGTCGTGGCGCCCTCGCGCTTCTTGCAGTACGCGGCGAAGTCGTGCTCGCCGAGCAGCGCGGCGGCGGCCTCGTTCATGGCGTCCACGTCCAGCGGCCACTGGTGCCACAGCACGTGCCCGCGGCGCAGCGGGTCCACGCCCGCCTGATGGTCGCCGACCCGGTAGGCGTAGCGGCGCCAGATGGCGGAGAACCGGGCGTTGAAGCCCTCGGGGGCCTCCGCGGCCTTCCAGACGCGTACGTCGTGCGGCAGCCGGCCCGCGAGGCGGCGCAGCAGCTTGTCGTGGTGCTCCGCCCACACCTCCTCGGCCAGGTCGAACTGCGCGACCTGCCCGCGGGCGTGCACGCCGGCGTCGGTGCGCCCGGCGACGGTCAGGTCGACGGGCTCCTTGAGGCGCATCACGGTCTGCAGGGCGCTCTCCAGCTCGCCCTGCACGGTCCGCAGCGTCCGCTGCTTCGCCCAGCCGGAGAAGTCCTTGCCGTCGTACGACAGGTCCAGCCGCACCCGGACGTGACCGGGCTCCACCTCGTCACCCACGTGACAGATCCTCTCTCAGAAATGCAGAACGGGCCCGCCCCCCGAAAGGGACGGGCCCGTCGATCCCCGCGAAGTGCGGGGAGCAAGGTGTCGCTGGCCTCAGCCTTGGCCTCAGCCTCAGGAACACCCCCGCGGATGCGGGGACAGGGGGCCTCAGGCCTCCTTGGTCTCCTCGGCGGCGGGAGCCTCGGCGGCCTCCGCCTCCTTGACCGCGCGCTTGGTGGCGGCCTCGGCCTCACCGGTGGCCTGCTGGGCGACCGTCAGGGCCTCGACCAGCTCGATGACCGCCATCGGGGCGTTGTCGCCACGACGGTTGCCGATCTTGGTGATGCGCGTGTAACCACCGGGGCGGTTCTCGTAGCGCGGGGCGATCTCGGTGAACAGCGTGTGCACGATGCTCTTGTCCGTGATCGTCTGCAGCACCAGGCGACGGTTGTGGATGTCGCCCTTCTTGGCCTTGGTGACCAGACGCTCGGCGTAGGGACGCAGGCGACGGGCCTTGGCCTCGGTGGTGGTGATGCGGCCGTGCTCGAAGAGCGCCTTCGCGAGGTTCGCGAGGAGGTGCTTCTCGTGCGCGGCGCTGCCGCCCAGGCGGGCACCCTTTGCGGGACGCGGCATGGTGTTACTCCTTCATATCTGCACCGGCCGTGTCAGGTACCGGTGACAGTTCCCCCGAGGCGGATGCCGCGGGAAAGATCTACGGGTGCTGCTTAGTACTGCTCGGTCTCGACGAAACCGGCGTCCGCGTCGTCGTCGGCGCCGAAGGCGTCGGCAGCGGCGGTCGGGTCGAATCCGGGCGGGCTGTCCTTGAGGGCCAGGCCCATGCCGGCCAGCTTCGCCTTGACCTCGTCGATCGACTTCGCACCGAAGTTGCGGATGTCGAGCAGGTCGGCCTCGGAGCGGGCGACGAGCTCACCCACGGAGTGGATGCCCTCGCGCTTGAGGCAGTTGTACGACCGAACGGTGAGCTCCAGCTCCTCGATCGGCAGCGCCAGGTCGGCGGCCAGGGCGGCGTCCGTCGGGGACGGGCCCATGTCGATGCCCTCGGCGTCGATGTTGAGCTCGCGCGCCAGACCGAACAGCTCGACCAGGGTCTTGCCGGCGGACGCCATGGCGTCGCGCGGGCGCATGGCCTGCTTGGTCTCGACGTCGACGATCAGCTTGTCGAAGTCGGTGCGCTGCTCGACTCGGGTCGCCTCGACCTTGTAGGTGACCTTGAGGACCGGGCTGTAGATGGAGTCGATCGGGATGCGACCGATCTCCTGGCCCAGCTGCTTGTTCTGGACGGCGGAGACGTAGCCGCGACCGCGCTCGACGGTCAGCTCCATCTCCAGCTTGCCCTTGCCGTTGAGCGTGGCGAGGACCAGGTCCGGGTTGTGCACCTCGACACCGGCCGGGGGCGCGATGTCGGCAGCGGTGACCAGGCCGGGACCCTGCTTGCGCAGGTACATCACGACCGGCTCGTCGTGCTCCGAGGAGACGACCAGCTGCTTGATGTTGAGGATGATGTCCGTGACGTCTTCCTTGACGCCCGGCACGGTGGTGAACTCGTGCAGGACGCCGTCCACGCGGATGCTGGTGACAGCGGCACCCGGGATGGAGGACAGGAGGGTACGGCGCAGGGAGTTGCCGAGGGTGTAGCCGAAGCCCGGCTCCAGCGGCTCGATCACGAACCGCGAGCGGTACTCGTCGACGACCTCTTCGGTCAGCGAAGGACGCTGAGCGATAAGCATGTCTGTGTTCCTTCAGTCGTGGACGCCCACTATTTGACGCCCGACATTTACTGCTGGGTACTGCAAGGGTACGGGCGGCACGGCCCCCGAAGGGGTCGTACCGCCCGGACACTCAAAGACGCACAGGCGTCGCTGCGTCAGACGCGGCGGCGCTTCGGCGGGCGGCAGCCGTTGTGCGGGGTGGGGGTGACGTCCTGGATCGAGCCGACCTCGAGGCCGGTGGCCTGGAGGGAGCGGATCGCGGTCTCGCGGCCGGAGCCCGGACCCTTGACGAAGACGTCAACCTTGCGCATGCCGTGCTCCTGCGCGCGGCGGGCGGCCGACTCGGCGGCCATCTGCGCGGCGAAGGGGGTGGACTTGCGCGAGCCCTTGAAGCCGACGTGGCCGGCGGAGGCCCAGGAGATCACGTTGCCCGAGGGGTCCGTGATCGAGACGATGGTGTTGTTGAACGTGCTCTTGATGTGGGCGTGCCCGTGAGCGACGTTCTTCTTTTCCTTGCGGCGCACCTTCTTGGCAGCGCCCTGACGACCCTTGGGGGGCATCTAAATCTCCTACGGGAGGTGGTCGGTCCTACAGCGCAAGACCGCTGAACAGGACTACTTCTTGCCCGGCTTCTTCTTACCGGCGATCGCGCGACGCGGGCCCTTGCGGGTACGCGCGTTCGTGCTGGTGCGCTGACCGTGCACCGGGAGGCCGCGACGGTGGCGGATACCCTGGTAGCACTGGATCTCGATCTTGCGGCGGATGTCGCCCTGGATCTCGCGGCGGAGGTCACCCTCGGTACGGAGGTTGGCGTCCACGTACTCGCGGATCTTGACGAGGTCCTCTTCGGCCAGGTCACGAACGCGGGTGTTCGGGTTCACGCCGGTCGAGGCGAGGATCTCCTTGGACCGGGTGCGCCCGATACCGAAGACGTAGGTGAGTGCGATCTCCACGCGCTTTTCGCGCGGGATGTCAACACCGGAAACGCGTGCCACAAATGGCTCCTGTGTGTTCGGGGGTCTTCCGCAGAACCACTCCCGACCGCCGACCACCCTGATGGGTGGTGGTACGTCCGGGTCCCCGGCCCCCGCCGGAGGTGCCGCCGGCCCTTCTCAGGGCTGGGCGGGTTCTGCGTATGTACGTTTTCTTACGTCGCGCGAAGAACTGCGGAAGGCAGGTCGGTCGGCGTGCGTCAGCCCTGGCGCTGCTTGTGGCGCAGGTTGTCGCAGATGACCATGACCCGACCGTGACGGCGGATCACCTTGCACTTGTCGCAGATCTTCTTGACGCTCGGCTTGACCTTCATGTTGGTGAGGTTCTCCGGGTCAGTGCCACCACCCGCACCGGGACGGATGCCCAGGCAGGAGTGAGGACAAGATCTACTTGTATCGGTAGACGATCCGGCCACGCGTCAGGTCGTACGGAGACAGCTCCACAACGACCCGGTCATCCGGGAGGATGCGGATGTAGTGCATACGCATCTTGCCGCTGATGTGCGCGAGGACCTTGTGACCGTTCTGCAGTTCCACCTTGAACATCGCGTTCGGGAGGGACTCGATCACGGTGCCCTCGATCTCGATGGCACCTTGCTTCTTGGCCACGCTTCGCCCTTCGAATCGGCTACCTTGATCGGCCTCGCGCCCCATGCAGGCATGGAAGTGCACGAGAGCCGACGAGTCAGTCTACGTCAGGGCACCCAGAAAGACGAATCCGGAAAGTTTGCCCCAGAGTGTAGATCATTACGCCAGCGGGTCGGGAGCCGTGGTGACCCCGTACTCCGCCAGCTTCGCCTTGCCACAGTCAGGGCTGGTCAGGACGATGGGACCGGCCTCGGTCAGCGCGATGGAGTGCTCCCAGTGCGAGGACCAGGTGCCGTCCGTCGTGATGACCGTCCAGTCGTCCGACAGTACCTCCGTCTGGGCGGTGCCCAGGGAGACCATCGGCTCGATCGCCAGGCAGAGGCCCGGGACGAGCTTGATGCCCTTGCCCCGCTTGCGCGAGACGTAGTTCAGCAGGTGCGGGTCCATGTGCATCTCGGAACCGATGCCGTGGCCGCCGTAGTCCTCGATGATCCCGAACTTGCCGAGGCTGTGCTCACCGGTGGACGGCCGCGGCTGGCGCTTGATGTACCCCTCGATCGCCTTCGAGATGTCCACCAGGCGGTTGCCGAGCTTCATCGCCGCGATACCGGCCCACATGGACTCCTCGGTGACCCGGGAGAGCTCGACCAGCTCCGGAGCGTGACCGGTGCCCACGAAGGCCGTGTACGCCGCGTCGCCGTGCCAGCCGTCCACGATCGCCCCGGCGTCGATGGAGATGATGTCGCCGTCCTTGAGGACCGTCTTGTCGTCCGGGATGCCGTGGACGACGACCTCGTTCACCGAGGTGCAGATGGTCGCGGGGAAGCCGCCGTAGCCGAGGAAGTTCGACTTGGCCCCGGCGTCCGCGATCACCTTGCGGGCCACCATGTCCAGATCACGCGTCGTGGCGCCCGGTACGGCCGCCTCGCGGGTCGCCGCGTGGATCGCGGCGACGACCAGCCCCGCCTCTCGCATCTTCGCGATCTGCTCGGGGGTCTTGATCTGCACCATGGGGCGTGCCTTCCAGCTTCGAAACGGGTCTTCTCAACAGTACGGCCGCGATGCCCTGGGGACACCGCGGCCGTACCTGTACGACAGGGGTACTACTTCTTGAGGGCGTCCATCGCCCGCTTGGTGATCTCGTGCACCTCACCGAGGGCGGCGATCGTCACCAGGAGGCCCTGCGACTTGTAGTAGTCGATGATCGGCTCGGTCTGCGTGTGGTAGACCTCCAGCCGGTTGCGGACCGTGGCCTCGGAGTCGTCGTCGCGCTGGTACAGCTCGCCGCCGCAGGTGTCGCAGACACCCTCGGCCTTCGGCGCCGCGTACGTCACGTGGAAGACGTGCGAGGAGTCCAGGCGGCAGATCCGCCGGCCCGCGATGCGCTTGACGACCTCGTCCTCCTCGACCTCCAGGTCGAGGACGGCGTCGAGCTTCATGCCCGCGCCCGTGAGCATCTCGTCCAGCGCCTCGGCCTGGGACACGTTGCGCGGGAAGCCGTCGAGCAGGAAGCCGTTCGCGGCGTCCGCCTGCTCCATGCGGTCCTTGGCCATGCCGATGGTGATCTCGTCGGGGACGAGGTCACCGGCGTCCATGAACGCCTTCGCGCGCCGGCCCAGCTCCGTGTTCTGGCTGATGTTGGCGCGGAAGAGGTCGCCCGTGGAGATGTGCGGGATCGACAGGTTCTTGGCAAGGAACGCGGCCTGCGTTCCCTTGCCCGCACCGGGAGGCCCGACGAGGACGATTCGCATCAGCGGAGGAACCCTTCGTAGTTGCGCTGCTGGAGCTGGCTCTCGATCTGCTTCACGGTTTCCAGACCCACACCCACGATGATGAGGATGCTCGTCCCGCCGAACGGGAAGTTCTGGTTCGCTCCGAAGCCCGCCAACGCCATTGTCGGCACGAGAGCGATCAGACCCAGGTACAGCGACCCCGGCCAGGTGATCCGGTTGAGTACGTAGCTCAGGTACTCGGCGGTAGGCCGCCCGGCGCGGATGCCCGGGATGAACCCACCATACTTCTTCATGTTGTCGGCAACTTCCTCGGGGTTGAACGAGATCGCCACGTAGAAGAACGCGAAGAACACGATCAGGAGGAAGTAGGCCGCGATGTAGTACGGGTGGTCGCCCTTGACGAAGTGCTTCTGGATCCAGGTCGCCCAGCCGGCCTGCGAGCCGCTGAACTGCACGATCAGTGCCGGGATGTACAGCAGCGACGAGGCGAAGATGACCGGGATGACACCGGCCTGGTTCACCTTGAGCGGGATGTAGGTGGACGTACCGCCGTAAGCCCGGCGGCCGATCATGCGCTTGGCGTACTGAACAGGGATCCTGCGCTGAGCCTGCTCGACGAAGACCACCAGGGCGACCATCGCGAGACCGACCAGGATGACCACGCCGAACTCGACCCAGCCTCCAGCGATCTTGCCCTGGAGCTTGATCGTCCACAGCGCGCCGACGAAACCGGCGGCGATGGAGATGAACATGAGGATCGACATGCCGTTGCCGATGCCGCGGTCGGTGATCAGCTCACCGAGCCACATGACGACACAGGTACCGGCGGTCATGGTGATCACCATGACGACCGTGGTGAAGATCGAGTGGTTCGGGACGATCTCCCGAGCGACCGGGCAGCTACCGAACAGGGCGCCGGTGCGCGCGGTGGCGACCAGGCCGGTGCCCTGCAGGATCGCGAGCGCGACCGTCAAATAGCGCGTGTACTGAGTGATCTTCGCCGTGCCGGACTGTCCCTCTTTTTTGAGGTTCTCCAGCTTCGGGATGACCACGGTCAGCAGCTGCAGGATGATGCTGGCGGTGATGTACGGCATGATGCCGAGCGCGAAGATCGTGATCTGCAGCAGCGCACCGCCGCTGAACATGTTGACGAGACCGAAGAGGCTGTTGCTGGTGCCCATCGAGTCGACACAGATCTGAACGTTCTTGTAGCTCACGCCGGGAACCGGGATGTGGGACCCGAGCCGATACAGCACGATGATGCCGAGCGTGAAGAGCAGCTTCTTGCGCAGGTCGGGCGTCTTGAACGCCCGGGCGAACGCGGTGAGCACGGTGCCTCCTGCGACCCCCGCGCTACTGCGTCAGAGGTGACGGTCTGAGGGATCGACGAATACGTACGAGCAAAGGTGCAGGCCACCTTACCGGCGTCTGCGCCCCCCGTGGAACGACCAACCGGGGATGCCCCATATGTGAGGCATCCCCGGTCGGGTTTCTAGCTATTTGTCACTGAGGTTTCGTCTTAGACGAGCTCGGTGACGGTGCCGCCGGCAGCGGCAATCTTCTCCTTGGCGGAGGCGGAAACGGCGTCAACCGAAACCGTCAGCGCCACGGAGAGCTCGCCCTGGCCCAGGACCTTGACGAGGCTGTTCTTGCGAACCGCGCCCTTGGCGACCAGGTCGGCCACCGTGACCTCTCCACCCTCGGGGTAGAGAGCGCCGAGCTTGTCCAGGTTGACAACCTGGAACTCGGTGCGGAACGGGTTCTTGAAGCCCTTGAGCTTCGGCAGGCGCATGTGGAGGGGCATCTGCCCACCCTCGAAGCGCTGCGGGATCTGGTAGCGGGCCTTCTGGCCCTTCGTACCACGACCTGCCGTCTTACCCTTCGACGCCTCACCACGACCGACACGGGTCTTCGCGGTCTTGGCACCGGGGGCGGGACGGAGGTTGTGGGCCTTCAGCGGGCTGCTCTCAGCCATGTTAGTCAACCTCCTCAACCGTCACGAGGTGGCGGACGGTGTGCACCATTCCGCGGAACTCGGGGCGGTCCTCCTTGACGACGACGTCGTTCAGGCGCTTGAGCCCGAGCGAACGCAGCGTGTCGCGGTGGTTCTGCTTGCTGCCGATGTACGACTTCGTCTGCGTGATCTTGAGGCGGGCCATTAGACACCCGCCCCAGCACGCGCACGAAGCAGGGCCGCGGGGGCGACGTCCTCGAGGGGCAGACCACGGCGAGCCGCGATCTCCTCGGGACGCTGCAGGCCCTTGAGGGCCGCCACGGTCGCGTGCACGATGTTGATCGCGTTGGAGGAGCCGAGCGACTTCGACAGGATGTCGTGAACGCCGGCGCACTCCAGAACGGCGCGCACCGGGCCACCGGCGATAACACCGGTACCGGGGGCGGCCGGCTTCAGCAGCACGACGCCCGCAGCGCGCTCGCCCGTGATCGGGTGAGGGATGGTGCCCTGGATGCGCGGAACCTTGAAGAAGTTCTTCTTGGCTTCCTCGACACCCTTGGCGATGGCCGCGGGAACTTCCTTGGCCTTGCCGTAACCGACACCTACGGTGCCGTCACCGTCACCCACCACGACGAGCGCGGTGAAGCTGAAGCGACGACCACCCTTGACAACCTTGGCGACACGGTTGATCGCGACAACGCGCTCAACGTAAGCGGTCTTCTCGACGGCAGCACCACCGTCGCGACCCTTCCGGTCCCGCCGCTCGCCGCCACCGGCACCGCTTCCGCGGCGCTGGGGTCCAGCCATTGGATTACCTCTCTCTGTTACGTCCGTGAGTCCCGGAACCGGGGCTTAGAACTTCAGCCCGGCTTCGCGGGCGGCGTCAGCCAGAGCGGCAATGCGCCCGGCGTATCGGTTGCCACCGCGGTCGAACACGACGGTCTCGACACCCGCAGCCTTGGCACGCTCGGCGACGAGCGCGCCGACAGCCTGGGCCTGGGCGCTCTTGTCGCCTTCGCCACCGCGGATCGAAGCGTCCAGGGTCGACGCGGACGCCAGGGTGTGACCCTGGAGGTCGTCGATGACCTGAGCAACGATGTTGCGGTTCGAACGCGTCACGACGAGGCGCGGACGCTCCGCCGTACCCGAGACGTTCTTGCGGATGCGGATGTGGCGGCGAGCCTTGGCAGCGCGCTTGTACGCGTCGCCCTTGGCGATCTTCACACCGTATGCCATGGCTACTTACCAGCCTTTCCGACCTTGCGGCGGATGACCTCGCCGGCGTACTTGACACCCTTGGCCTTGTACGGGTCGGGCTTCCGCAGCTTGCGGATGTTGGCGGCGACCTCGCCGACCTTCTGCTTGTCGATGCCCTCGACCGAGAACTTGGTGGGCGACTCGACCTTGAAGGAGATGCCCTCGGGCGCCTCGATCAGGATCGGGTGGCTGTAACCAAGCTGGAACTCCAGGTCGGAGCCCTTCGCGGCGACGCGGTAACCGACACCGCTGATCTCGAGCGCCTTGACGTAACCCGTGGTCACGCCGGTGATCATGTTCGCCACCAGCGTGCGGGACAGGCCGTGCAGGGCCTTGTTCTGACGCTCGTCGTTCGGGCGGGTGACGTTCAGAACGCCGTCCTCACCCTTGACGATCTCGATCGGCGCCTTGACGGTGTGCGTGAGGGAACCCTTGGGGCCCTTCACGGCGACCGTCTGGCCAACGATGGTGACGTCCACACCGGCGGGAACCTGGATGGGGAGCTTGCCGATTCGCGACATTGCTTTTCCTCCGTTCCCGACTACCAGACGTAGGCGAGGACTTCCCCACCTACGCCCTTCTTGCCTGCCTGCTGGCCGGTCAGGAGACCGTGGGACGTGGAGATGATCGCCACGCCCAGGCCGCCGAGGACCTTCGGCAGGTTGGTGGACTTTGCGTACACGCGCAGACCGGGCTTCGAGATCCGCTTGATGCCCGCGATGGAGCGCTCACGGTTCGGCCCGAACTTCAGCTCGAGGACGAGGTTCTTGCCGACCTCGGCGTCCTCGACCTTCCAGCCGGTGATGAAACCCTCCTGCTTGAGGATCTCCGCGATGTGCGACTTGATCTTGCTGTGCGGCATCACCACGGTGTCGTGGTACGCCGAGTTAGCGTTACGCAGACGGGTCAGCATGTCTGCGATCGGGTCAGTCATGGTCATGAAGTGGCCTTCGGCCTCTCTCGCCGGGGTTTCCTGTATGCGCCATCCCTCTCCCCACTCAGAGGCGGGACGGGTGCGGCGCGGGGACCTACGGCGTAGTAAGTCGTTATGGGCGGCGGACGCCCAACCACACAAGCCTAAGGCATGCGCGGCCGGGCACCCGCCGTCCAGATGCTTACCGAGAGTGCCTGGTACTCCTCAAGTCCTTGCGGACGAGAGGGAATTACCAGGAGCTCTTGGTCACGCCCGGCAGCTCGCCACGGTGAGCCATCTCACGAAGGCACACGCGGCACAGGCCGAACTTGCGGTACACGGAGTGGGGACGACCGCAGCGCTGGCAGCGGGTGTACGCACGCACACCGAACTTGGGCTTGCGGGCAGCCTTCGCGATGAGAGCCTTCTTCGCCATCTCGCTTACGCCTCCTTGAAGGGGAAGCCGAGGTGACGAAGGAGCGCGCGGCCCTCAGCGTCGTTGGTCGCCGTGGTGACCACGGTGATGTCCATACCCCGGGTACGGTCGATCTTGTCCTGGTCGATCTCGTGGAACATGACCTGCTCCGTGAGACCGAAGGTGTAGTTGCCACGGCCGTCGAACTGCTTCGGCGACAGACCACGGAAGTCACGGATACGCGGCAGCGCGAGCGACAGCGTACGGTCCAGGAACTCCCACATGCGGTCACCACGGAGGGTGACGTGGCAGCCGATCGGCTGACCCTCACGCAGCTTGAACTGCGCGATGGACTTGCGGGCCTTCGTGACGGCCGGCTTCTGACCGGTGATCGTCGTCAGGTCGCGGATGGCGCCGTCGATCAGCTTGGAGTCGCGGGCGGCGTCGCCCACACCCATGTTGACCACGATCTTGACGAGGCCGGGGATCTGCATGACGTTCTCGTAGGAGAACTCCTCACGCAGCTTGCCCGCGATGTCCTCGCGGTACTTCGTCTTGAGACGCGGAGTGGTAGCCATCAGATGTCCTCACCCGTCCGCTTGGCAACGCGGATCTTGTTGCCCTCGTCGTCGAAGCGGAAACCGACGCGGGTGACGACCTTCTGGCCGTCCTTCTCCACAACCAGCTGAACGTTGCTGACGTGGATCGGCGCCTCGGTGATCACGATGCCACCGGTCTGCGAGCCACCAGCGGTCTGGCCGGCCTTGGTGTGCTTCTTGACCCGGTTGACACCCTCGACGAGGACGCGGTCGTTGGCGGGGAAGGCCGCGATGACCTTGCCCTGCTTGCCCTTGTCCTTACCGGTGATGACCTGAACCAGGTCGCCCTTCTTGATCTTCATGCTTACAGCACCTCCGGCGCGAGCGAGATGATCTTCATGAACTTCTTCTCGCGCAGCTCACGGCCCACCGGGCCGAAGATACGGGTGCCGCGAGGGTCGCCGTCGTTCTTCAGAATGACGGCGGCGTTCTCGTCAAAGCGGATGTACGAGCCGTCCTGGCGGCGACGCTCCTTGACGGTGCGAACGATGACCGCCTTGACGACGTCACCCTTCTTCACGTTGCCACCGGGGATCGCATCCTTGACGGTGGCGACGATGACGTCACCGATGCCCGCGTAGCGGCGACCGGAACCACCGAGAACACGGATGCAAAGGATTTCCTTGGCACCAGTGTTGTCGGCGATACGCAGTCGCGACTCCTGCTGGATCACGTGTATCTCCTGTTTGTCTGCCGGTTCCCGGCGGGGGCCTCACTCCGAAGAGCTACCGCCCCCACCGAGCCTGGCGGAACGAACCTAAGGGAAACCCCTCAGGTGCTTACTTGGCCTTCTCGAGGATCTCGACGATGCGCCAGCGCTTGCTCGCCGACAGCGGACGCGTCTCCATGATGAGGACGCGGTCGCCGACGCCGGCAGCGTTCTGCTCGTCGTGAGCCTTGAGCTTGTTCGTACGGCGGATGACCTTGCCGTACAGCGCGTGCTTGACGCGGTCCTCGACGGCGACGACGACGGTCTTGTCCATCTTGTCGCTGACGACGAGACCCTCACGGGTCTTGCGGAAGCCGCGCTCGTTCGTCTCAGTCACGTTCTTCTCGCTCATCAGGCGCTCTCCACCGTCTCGATACCGAGCTCACGCTCGTGCATCAGGGTGTAGATGCGAGCGATGTCCTTACGGACGGACTTGAGCCGGCCGTTGTTCTCCAGCTGACCCGTGGCCGCCTGGAAGCGGAGCTTGAACAGCTCCTCCTTGGCCTCGCGCAGCTTGCCAACGAGCTCCTCGTTGCCGAGCTCACGCAGCTCGGACGCCTTGGTTCCCGTCGCCATCACGACTCACCTGCCTCGCGCCGAACAATCCGGCACTTCATCGGAAGCTTGTGAGCAGCGCGGGTGAGCGCCTCACGAGCAATCTTCTCGTTCGGGTAGGACAGCTCGAACATGACCCGGCCCGGGTGCACGTTCGCGATCCACCACTCGGGAGAACCCTTACCGGAACCCATGCGGGTTTCGGCCGGCTTCTTCGTCAGCGGGCGGTCCGGGTAGATGTTGATCCAGACCTTGCCGCCACGCTTGATGTGGCGGGTCATCGCGATACGAGCCGCCTCGATCTGGCGGTTCGTGACATAGGCGGGGGTGAGCGCCTGGATACCGTACTCGCCGAACGAGACCTCAGTACCGCCCTTGGCCATACCGCGGCGCTTCGGGTGGTGCTGCTTACGGTGCTTGACCCTACGAGGGATCAGCATGTCGGTCAGGCCTCCGTTCCGGTGCTCTCGGCCGGAGCGGCGGCGGGAGCGTCGGCCTTGGGGGCCTCGACACCAGCAGCCTGCTGCGGCTTGCGGCCACCACGGCCGCCGCGCTCGCCACCACGGCCACCACGGCCGGCGGGACGGTCGCCAGCGCCCTGCGCGCCACGGGCCGGGCGGTTACCCGCACGGGCCGCAGCGTTCTCGGCGCGAACCTCGGCGATGTTCTTGACGTCGCCCTTGTAGATCCAGACCTTCACACCGATACGGCCGAAGGTGGTCTTGGCCTCGAAGAAGCCGTAGTCCACGTTCGCGCGGAGGGTGTGCAGCGGCACACGGCCTTCGCGGTAGAACTCGGAGCGGGACATCTCGGCGCCGCCGAGACGGCCGCCACACTGGATCTTGATGCCCTTGGCGCCGGCCTTCATCGTGCCCTGCATGCTCTTACGCATGGCGCGACGGAAGGAGACGCGGGAGGAGAGCTGCTCGGCCACGGCCTGGGCAACCAGCTGAGCGTCAAGCTCGGGGTTCTTGACCTCGAGGATGTTCAGCTGGACCTGCTTGCCCGTGAGCTTCTCGAGGTCACCGCGGATGCGGTCGGCCTCGGCGCCACGGCGGCCGATGACGATGCCCGGACGAGCGGTGTGGATGTCCACACGCACGCGGTCACGGGTGCGCTCGATCTCAACCTTCGAGATGCCGGCGCGCTCCATGCCGGACGTCATCATCCGACGGATGGCGACGTCTTCCTTGACGTAGTCCTTGTACAGCTTGTCGGCGTACCAACGCGACTTGAAGTCGGTGGTGATGCCGAGCCGGAACCCGTGCGGGTTTACCTTCTGGCCCATTACCGGGAACCTTCCTTGCTGCTGACGACCACGGTGATGTGGCTGGTCCGCTTGCGGATCCGGTAGGCACGGCCCTGGGCACGCGGACGGAACCGCTTCAGGGTCGGGCCCTCGTCCACGTACGCCTCGCTGATGACCAGCGTGGAGGCGTCCGGGTGGTTGTAGTTGTGTGCGGCGTTGGCAATGGCGCTGTCCAGCACCTTGCCGACCGGCACGCTCGCGGCCTGCGGGGCGAAACGCAGGACCGCCTGAGCCTCCGTGGCATCCATGCCACGGATAAGGTCCACCACTCGGCGGGCCTTCATGGGCGTGACGCGGATGTACCGCGCCTGGGCCCTGGCTTCCATGGTTGTCCCTTCGGTGTAAGTCATAGTCATAACCACCCCGCCTTTAGCGGCGCTTCGACTTCCGGTCGTCCTTGACGTGGCCGCGGAAGGTGCGAGTCGGCGAGAACTCGCCGAGCTTGTGGCCGACCATCGACTCGGTGACGAACACCGGGACGTGGGTCTTGCCGTTGTGCACCGCGATGGTGTGACCCAGCATGCTGGGGATGATCATCGAGCGACGGGACCAGGTCTTGATGACGTTCTTGGTGCCGGCTTCGTTCTGGACGTCCACCTTCTTTACGAGGTGGTCGTCGACGAAGGGCCCCTTCTTGAGACTGCGCGGCATCTAAACCCGCTCCTAGCGCTTCTTGTTCGTCTTGCGGCGGCGGACGATGTACTTGCTCGAAGCCTTCTTCGGCGAGCGAGTACGACCCTCCTTCTGACCCCACGGGGAGACCGGGTGGCGACCACCACTGGTCTTGCCCTCACCACCACCGTGCGGGTGGTCAACCGGGTTCATCGCGACACCGCGGACGGACGGGCGAACGCCCTTCCAGCGCATACGGCCGGCCTTGCCCCAGTTGATGTTCGACTGCTCGGCGTTGCCGACCTCGCCGACCGTGGCGCGGCAGCGCGCGTCGACGAGACGGATCTCACCGGACGGCATACGAAGGTGGGCCATCGTGCCCTCCTTCGCCAGCAGCTGCACGGAGGCACCAGCGGAGCGCGCGAACTTGGCGCCGCCACCGGGACGGAGCTCGATCGCGTGGATCGTGGTACCGACCGGGATGTTGCGGAGCGCCAGGTTGTTACCGGGCTTGATGTCGGCCGTGGGGCCGTTCTCAATCCGGTCGCCCTGCTTCAGAGCCTTCGGCGCGATGATGTAGCGCTTCTCGCCGTCCGCGTAGTGCAGGAGCGCGATGCGCGCGGTGCGGTTGGGGTCGTACTCGATGTGCGCGACCTTGGCCGGCACGCCGTCCTTGTCGTGACGACGGAAGTCGATCACGCGGTAGGCGCGCTTGTGTCCACCACCCTGGTGGCGAACGGTGATCCGGCCGGTGTTGTTACGGCCGCCCTTGCTGTGCAGAGGGCGAACCAGCGACTTCTCCGGCGTGGACCGCGTGATCTCGACAAAGTCGGCGACGCTGGAGCCACGACGGCCCGGGGTCGTCGGCTTGTACTTGCGGATACCCATTTCTCAGTCCTCGTCCGATTCCGGACGACTAGACCTCCGTTAGGAGGCCTGGCCGCCGAAGATGTCGATACGGTCGCCCTCAGCGAGGGTCACGATGGCGCGCTTGGTGTCAGCGCGCTTGCCGAAACCGGTCTTGGTGCGCTTGCGCTTACCCTGACGGTTGATCGTGTTGACCCCGGTGACCTTGACCCCGAAGACCGCCTCGACGGCCTGCTTGATCTGGGTCTTGTTGGAGCCGGGCGCGACGATGAACGTGTACTTGTTCTCGTCCAGCAGCGCGTAGCTCTTCTCCGAGACAACCGGCTTGATCAGCAGGTCGCGCGGGTCAGTGAAGGTCTTGCTGGTAACGGTCGCCTCAGACATCAGGCCTCGTTCCCTTCGGTCTCATCGGCCTTGGGGCCAGACACGAAGGACTCGAAAGCGGCCTGGGTGAAGACCACGTCGTCAGAGACGATCACGTCGTACGTGTTCAGCTGGCCCGGCTCCAGGATGTGAACCTGGGGCAGGTTGCGGGCGGACAGCCACGCGGCCTCTTCGCTGCGGTCGACGACCAGGAGCAGGTTCTTGCGCTCCGAGATCTTGCCGAACAGCGTCTTGGCGGCCTTCGTGGAGGCGGCACCCTCGACCACGCCGGTGACGACGTGGATGCGGGAGTGACGCGCACGGTCCGAGAGGGCACCGCGGAGGGCGGCGGCCTTCATCTTCTTCGGGGTCCGCTGCGAGTAGTCACGCGGCTGCGGGCCGTGGACGACGCCACCGCCGGCGAACTGCGGAGCGCGGGTCGAACCCTGACGGGCGCGGCCGGTGCCCTTCTGGCGGTACGGCTTGCGGCCACCACCACGGACTTCGCCACGGGTCTTGGTCTTGTGCGTGCCCTGACGGGCAGCAGCCAGCTGAGCGACAACGACCTGGTGGATCAGCGGAACGCTGGTCTTGGCGTCGAAGATCTCCGCGGGGAGCTCGACGGTACCGGCCTTGTCGCCTGCCGGCGAAAGGATGTCAATGGTGCTCATTACCTCAAGCCCCCTTGGCCGCGGTACGGACCAGGACGAGGCCGCCGTTCGGACCGGGGACCGCGCCCTTGATGAGCAGCAGACCCTTCTCCGCGTCAACCGCGTGGATGGTCAGGTTCTGGGTGGTGACGCGCTCGTTACCCATGCGACCGGCCATGCGCATGCCCTTGAAGACACGCCCAGGGGTGGCACAGCCACCGATCGAACCGGGGGAGCGGTGCTTGCGCTGCACACCGTGACCGGCGCCGAGGCCCCGGAAGTTGTGCCGCTTCATGACACCGGCGAAGCCCTTGCCCTTGCTGTTGCCCGTGACGTCAACCTTGACGCCGGACTCGAACACCTCAGCAGTGATCTCCTGGCCGAGCGTGTACTCGCTGGCGTCGGAGGTGCGGAGCTCCACCAGGTGGCGGCGGGGGGTGACGTCGGCCTTGGCGAAGTGGCCCTTGAGGGGCTTGTTCACCTTGCGCGGGTCGATCTCGCCGAAGGCGATCTGGACCGACTCGTAGCCGTCGATGTCGTTCGTACGGACCTGGGTAACGACGCAGGGTCCGGCCTTGACCACGGTGACCGGGACGACACGGTTGTTCTCGTCCCAGACCTGGGTCATGCCGAGCTTCTCGCCCAGGACGCCCTTGATCTGCTTTGCCATCTTCTCGACGCCTCTCAGAGCTTGATCTCGATGTCAACGCCGGCCGGAAGGTCCAGGCGCATCAGCGAGTCAACGGTCTTGGGCGTCGGGTCGAGGATGTCGATCAGGCGCTTGTGCGTGCGCATCTCGAAGTGCTCGCGCGAGTCCTTGTACTTGTGCGGCGACTTGATGACGCAGTACACGTTCTTCTCAGTGGGCAGCGGCACCGGGCCCGCGACCGACGCACCAGTGCGGGTCACCGTCTCGACGATCTTCTTCGCCGAGGAGTCGATGACCTCGTGGTCGTAGGCCTTGAGCCGGATGCGGATCTTCTGTCCCGCCATGGCTACTCCGTAGTCCTGTCTGTATGTGGAAACGCTCTGGCTCTCGGTCGGCTGCGGGACGGATCCCGCGGCTTCTCTCCGACCCACGCGGTCGGGCGTGTCGCACTCCCTCTACAGAAAATTCCCATACGGAAATTCCCTCGTCCAAGGGGATGCGGTCCCGGACCGCGCATCGGGGGAGAAACACCCACCGAGTGCCTGGTGAGCACCCTGCTGACACTTCCCAGAAGATTCCCGTACGTCCGTCCTCATTGCTGCCCCGAAAGGCAGATTAAGGACGACGAGTACTGTGGGACTCGCTTCCGGTCCTCCCGGCGGGAGGCGCACAGCATCGGCACTCAGCCGAGCAACTTGAGTAGTCTGCCATACGAGACACGTGCCTGGCCAATCGGGCCGAAGAGAATACCCCGCCGCGCGATCACGTCAAACCGCACCACGCGACGGGGTTCCCTGGTCAGGACCGGGACACGACCCTGCACCCGTCGCTGTGAACGTCCCCGCTGCGGTCGTACGGATCCGTCACCGCACCGGAGGGCCGAGTTCCGCGGGGCGTCCCGTCGGCGAAGTCCGGGTGCAGGAATCCGCGGGTCGCCTCGCACTGGACGTTCGACCACTCCGAGTCGTACCGGTACAGCTGCAGCTTCCCCGCGGTGGCCTGCCAGCGCGACGGGTCGAGCACCGCGAAGGTGATCTGCCGGCGCACGATCGTCCGCTGCACGCTCCGGCCCCCCTTCGTCATCGGGTGCACGAAGGTGTAGTCGGTGACCACCCGGAACTCCCCGGGGTCCCCCGCCTCCGCGCGCATGCTGCCGCGCACCTTGACCACGCCCCCGACGGGCCGGACCTCGGCCGGGTCGAAGCGGGTGAACAGGGTGACGGGACCGTCCTCGGCCCCGGGCTGCGCCAGGGCGCGCTCCAGGCGCTGCGGAACCTCCGGCTGCCGGGGATCCAGGAGCGCCAGCGCCGCCTCCGGCCGCTCGCCCCGCAGGGTCGCGGGGTCCAGGTTGGCGGCGACCAGGAAGGCCTTCGCCTTCGCGAGCGCGTCCGCGACCTGCTCCTGCGACCATCCGGCCACGGCGGTCGCGCCCGGCACCTCGATGGCGGCGGCGCCCTCTCCCCACGGGAGGGCCGGAGAACCCCTGAAGGGTTCCTCCAGGGTCGGCTGGTCGGGGTACACGGCCTCCGGGGCCGCGGTCGGACGTACGGACTCGGCCGGCAGCGGCGCGGCCGTGGCGGCCCGCTCACGGGCCTCGCTCTTGCCGGTCAGCTTGTCGATCACCAGCTCCGGGCGTACGACGACCAGCGCGAGCCCCGCTATGAAGACGATCGCGGCGGTCGCCTTGAGCCTGCGCCGGGTCTTCCCCCGGCCTTCCATCTCCTGCCAGGCCGGCCCGGTCCGCCACCCCGGCGGATCGTTGCGCACCGGCCGGCGGCGGCCGAACCGCCCGCGCCCCTGCCCGGCCGCCCGCTCCGCCTCCTCGCGGCGCAGCCGCTCGGTGACCATCCGCGCCCGTGCCGACGGCTCCCTCGGGGCGTCCGCGGACTCCCGCGCGACCTGCTCGCCGAACCGGGCCCACTCCTCGTCGGAGATCTCCGGTCTGCCGTCGCCCTGCTGCCCCATGCTTCCCCACCCTGTGCGATTCACCCTGTGCGATTCCACTCGAACCGCCGGTGAGCCTCTCACAGGGCCTTTATGCGCTCTTTACCGGGGTACGGAGAAGGGCCCCTCCCCCGCCGCCGGAGCGGTGGGGAAGGGGCCCTTCTGCCGAACATGGTGCCCGCTCGCGCGAGCTACCAGGTCAGAGCACGAAATTACTTCGTGATCTTGGTGACCTGGCCGGCGCCCACGGTACGACCACCCTCACGGATGGCGAACTTCAGGCCCTCCTCCATGGCGACCGGCTGGATCAGCGCGACCGTCATGTCGGTGTTGTCGCCCGGCATGACCATCTCGGTGCCCTCGGGGAGGGTCACGACGCCGGTCACGTCCGTGGTACGGAAGTAGAACTGCGGGCGGTAGTTGTTGAAGAACGGGGTGTGACGGCCACCCTCGTCCTTCGACAGGATGTACGCGGCGGCCTCGAACTCGGTGTGCGGCGTGACCGAACCGGGCTTGATGATGACCTGGCCGCGCTCGACGTCCTCGCGCTTGATGCCACGGAGGAGCAGACCGACGTTCTCACCGGCCTGGCCCTCGTCGAGCAGCTTGCGGAACATCTCGATGCCGGTGACCGTGGTGGTGGTCTTCTCGGTCTTGATGCCGATGATGTCGACGGTCTCGTTGACCTTGAGGACACCACGCTCGATGCGGCCGGTGACGACGGTGCCACGACCGGTGATCGTGAAGACGTCCTCGACGGGCATCAGGAACGGCTTCTCGGTGTCACGCGGCGGGGTCGGGATGGCCTCGTCCACGGCGTCCATCAGGCCGAGGAGCTTGTCACCCCACTCCTTGTCGCCCTCGAGCGCCTTGAGCGCGGAGACCTGGACGACCGGCAGGTCGTCGCCCGGGAAGTCGTACTCGGAGAGCAGCTCACGGACCTCGAGCTCGACGAGCTCCAGGATCTCCTCGTCGTCCACCATGTCGGCCTTGTTCAGGGCGACGACGATGTACGGAACGCCGACCTGGCGGGCCAGGAGCACGTGCTCCTTGGTCTGCGGCATCGGGCCGTCGGTGGCGGCGACCACGAGGATGGCGCCGTCCATCTGCGCGGCACCGGTGATCATGTTCTTGATGTAGTCAGCGTGACCCGGGCAGTCGACGTGGGCGTAGTGACGCGCCTCGGTCTGGTACTCGACGTGCGCGATGGAGATGGTGATACCGCGCTGGCGCTCTTCGGGAGCCTTGTCGATCTGGTCGAACGCCGAGGCCGCGTTCAGGTCCGGGTACTTGTCGTGCAGCACCTTGGTAATGGCGGCCGTGAGGGTCGTCTTACCGTGGTCAATGTGACCAATGGTGCCGATGTTGACGTGCGGCTTAGTCCGCTCGAACTTCGCCTTCGCCACGGGGTCCTCCTGAGAGTGGTTCTGTACGCCTTGAATCATCGGCGCCAGGTGATCTTTGCTGGATAGCCGGTTCCCCCGGGGCAACGGGAGGGTTGCTCCTGTTGCCCCAGAGGCTCCGGTGGCAAGCCTAAAACGTGTACTCGGAAGAGTTACTCGCCCTTGGCCTTCGCGATGATCTCCTCAGCGACGTTCCGGGGAACCTCGGCGTAGGAGTCGAACTGCATCGAGTAGCTGGCGCGACCCGAGGTCTTGCTGCGGAGGTCTCCGACGTAGCCGAACATCTCCGAGAGGGGCACGAGGCCCTTGACGACGCGAGCGCCGTGGCGCTCCTCCATGGCCTGGATCTGGCCACGGCGGGAGTTGATGTCGCCGATGACGTCACCCATGTAGTCCTCGGGCGTGGTGACCTCGACGGCCATCATCGGCTCCATGAGCACGGGGGACGCCTTGCGCGCGGCCTCCTTGAAGGCCTGCGAACCGGCGATCTTGAACGCGAGCTCGGAGGAGTCGACCTCGTGGTAGCCACCGTCGAGAAGCGTGACGCGGACGCCCGTCATCTCGTAGCCGGCCAGGATGCCGAACTGCATGGCCTCCTGCGCACCGGCGTCGACCGAAGGGATGTACTCCTTCGGCACGCGGCCACCGGTGACCTTGTTCACGAACTCGTACGCCGGACCGTCGGCCTCGGTGATGGGCTCGATCGCGATCTGCACCTTGGCGAACTGACCGGTACCACCGGTCTGCTTCTTGTGGGTGTAGTCGTGACGCTCGACGGTCCCGCGGATGGTCTCGCGGTACGCGACCTGCGGCTTGCCGACGTTGGCTTCGACCTTGAACTCGCGCTTCATACGGTCGACCAGCACCTCGAGGTGCAGCTCGCCCATACCGCCGAGGATGGTCTGGCCCGTCTCCTCGTCCGAGTGAACGTGGAAGGAGGGGTCCTCCTCCGCGAGACGCTGGATGGCGACACCCAGCTTCTCCTGGTCACCCTTGGACTTGGGCTCGATGGCGACCTGGATGACCGGGGCCGGGAAGTCCATGGACTCCAGGATCACCTGGTTCTTGTCGTCACACAGCGTCTCACCGGTGGTGGTCTGCTTCAGGCCCATGACGGCGACGATGTCGCCGGCGCCCACCGAGTCGATCTCCTCACGCTTGTTCGCGTGCATGCGGTAGATCTTGCCGATGCGCTCCTTCTTGCCCTTGACGGAGTTCAGCACCGCAGTGCCGGCCTCCAGGCGGCCCGAGTAAACCCGGACGAAGGTGAGCTTGCCGAGGTGCGGGTCGCTCATGATCTTGAACGCCAGCGCCGCGAGGGGCTCCTCGTCGGAAGGCTTGCGCTTCACGACGACCTCGGGGTCCCGGACGTCGTGGCCTTCGATGGCCTCGATGTCCAGGGGCGAGGGCAGGTAGCGGACGACGGCGTCGAGCAGGGGCTGGACGCCCTTGTTCTTGAACGCCGTGCCACAGAACACCGCGGTGATCGTGGGCTCGCCCTTGCCCTTGCCGGAGCCGAGGATGATGCGACGGACGGCGGCGTGCAGCTGCTCCACGGACGGCTCGTCGCCGTTCAGGAAGAGCTCCATGATCTCGTCGTCGTTCTCGGCGACGGTCTCGACCAGCTTGCCGCGCCACTCTTCAGCAGCCTCGGTGTGCGTGGCCGGGATGTCGACGATGTCGTACATCTCGCCCTTGGTCGCCTCGGCGGACCAGACGAACGCCTTCATCGTGACGAGGTCGACGACACCCTGGAAGTCGGCCTCGGCACCGATGGGGAGCTGCATGACGATCGGAACCGCACCGAGGCGGTCCTTGATCATCTCGACGCAGCGGTGGAACTCGGCGCCGGTGCGGTCGAGCTTGTTGACGAAGCAGATGCGCGGGACGCCGTAGCGGTCCGCCTGACGCCAAACGGTCTCGGACTGCGGCTCGACGCCGGCCACACCGTCGAACACGGTGACGGCGCCGTCGAGGACGCGGAGCGAACGCTCCACCTCGACGGTGAAGTCGACGTGACCCGGGGTGTCGATGATGTTGATGGTGTGGTCAACATCTTCGAGCGGCCAGTGGCAGGTGGTAGCGGCAGACGTGATGGTGATACCACGCTCCTGCTCCTGCTCCATCCAGTCCATCGTGGCAGCGCCGTCGTGGACCTCACCGATCTTGTACGACACACCGGTGTAGAACAGGATGCGCTCGGTGGTGGTCGTCTTGCCCGCGTCGATGTGGGCCATGATGCCGATGTTGCGCACCTTGGCCAGGTCAAGCGAAGTGGTAGCCATATCGGCTCAGTCTTCTCTCGGTCTCGATGTGGGTTGGGACTACCAGCGGTAGTGCGCGAAGGCCTTGTTGGACTCGGCCATCTTGTGCGTGTCCTCACGCTTCTTGACGGCAGCGCCAAGACCGTTCGAGGCGTCGAGCAGCTCGTTCATCAGGCGCTCGGTCATGGTCTTCTCGCGGCGGGCGCGGGAGTAACCCACGAGCCAGCGCAGCGCCAGGGTCGACTGGCGACCCGGCTTGACCTCGACGGGAACCTGGTAGGTCGCGCCACCGACACGGCGGGACTTGACCTCGAGGGACGGCTTGACGTTCTCCAGCGCGCGCTTCAGCGTGATGACCGGGTCGTTGCCGGTCTTCTCGCGGAGGCCTTCCATGGCGCCGTAGACGATGCGCTCGGCGGTGGAGCGCTTGCCGTTCAGGAGGATCTTGTTGATGAGCGAGGTCACCAGAGGAGATGCGTAGACCGGGTCGATGATGACCGGGCGCTTCGGGGCGGGGCCCTTACGAGGCATTCTTACTTCTCCTTCTTGGCGCCGTAGCGGCTGCGGGCCTGCTTGCGGTTCTTGACAGCCTGGGTGTCAAGCGCACCGCGGATGATCTTGTAACGAACACCCGGCAGGTCCTTCACACGGCCACCACGCACGAGCACGATCGAGTGCTCCTGCAGGTTGTGTCCCTCACCCGGAATGTAAGCGGTGACCTCGATGCCGGAGGTCAGACGCACACGCGCGACCTTACGGAGCGCCGAGTTCGGCTTCTTCGGGGTGGTCGTGAACACACGCGTGCAGACGCCACGACGCTGGGGCGAAGCCTCGAGCGCGGGGGTCTTTGTCTTCTCGACCTTGTCCTGCCGGCCCTTACGGACCAGCTGCTGGATCGTAGGCACTACTTCTCCGGTTTCTGTGTGCCGTGTAGTGAAGCTAACCTGGAACTTTGCCGACCCACGCGGTCGGGTGTGTCGGATCCGGCGGACCTCCGCGCAAGCGCGGAAACGCATGGATCGCGGTGGCCGATGCGGCTCGCGTGCGGTTGATGGACACGCACGGGAGCCCAGGCACACCCCAGGCACAAGGTCTGAGCGTACCCACCGCATCCACTCCGGTCAAAACATAAGCCGCACCGCTCCGGCCCGTACGACCGCACAGCTCAGGCGCCGCACGGGCGCCGGGCTCCCGAGCCGGGGTGGCCGCGCGCTGTTCGCACCGGCGTGGTAGAGCGGGGCGAACTACACTGCCAGCGAATCCCAGCGAGTCAGACAAACACGCACGAGCGCCAGGAGCAGGACATTGGGGACGGTCACCTCGGAGCCGACGACGGCGGACGCCCCGCCCCCGGACGGCGGCCGGACCCCCGGGTCACCACGCCTCGGCGGGCGCCTGACCCGCCTCTACGGGCCCCTGCTGGCCTTCCTCGTCACCTCGGGCGCCTTCTGCGCGGCCTGGGCGGCGCGCGGCAGCTTCCCCTTCGGCAACACCGGCCGGGCCATCAACGACCAGGCCAACCAGTACGTGCCCTTCCACCGCGCCCTGTGGGACCTGGTCCACGGCCAGGCCTCCGGCGACGTCCTGTTCAGCTGGAGCGGAGGCTTCGGACAGCAGTTCCTGTCCGACTACTACACCTACCTCGGCAACCCCTTCTCCTGGCTCGCCGTCCTCGTCCCGCGCGCACACGTGGACCTGGCCGTCTTCGCGATCACGCCGGTCACGATGGGCGCGGCCGCCGCGCTGATGACCGTCTACCTCGGCAAGCTCCAGCCCGGCCCCTGGTGGCAGCGGGGCGTGCTCGGTGCCGTGTACGGGCTGTGCGGGTGGGCGCTGAGCGACGCCTCGTACATCCCGATGTGGCTGTGGGGCCTGGTCGCGCTCCCGCTCCTGGGCATCGCCGTCGAGTGGTGCCTGGAGGAACGGCGCTGGCCGGGCGTCGCCCTGTTCGTCGCCCTCGCGTGGTTCGGGAACTTCTACACCGCCATGATGGCCACGATGGCCGCCTGCGTGCTGCTGGCCGTCCGCCTGATCACCCTGGACCTGACCGGCGCGCAGCGCCTGCGCGCCCTGTGGCGGGCCGCCTCCGCGACGGCGGTGGGCATCCTGCTGACCCTGCCGCTCCTGCTGCCGTCGTTCCTGTCCAGCGGGGCGGCGCAGCCCACCAAGGCGGCCGCCTTCGACCCCGTCCGCATCGAGGTCTTCCTCGCCGGGATGCTCCCGGCCACCCACCTGTGGGGCGGCCGGCCGCGGCTGTACGTGGCCTCGCTGGGGCTGATCCTGGCGGGCAGCTTCCTCTTCAACACCGCGATCGCGAAGAAGACCCGCCTGGTGTGGGCGGCGGCGACGCTGCTGGTCGTCGCCTCCTTCCAGTTCCCGCCGACCCAGTACGTGTGGCACGGGCTGGCCGTCCCGAACGGCAATCCGTACCGCGAGGCCTTCGTCTTCAGCGGCATGGTGGTCATCGTGGCCTGGCTCGCGCTGGCCAACCGGCCGCGCCCGCTGCACCTGGCGCTGGCCGCCGCCCTCCTGGTCACGGCCACCTTCGTGCTGCGCCACACCGACGACTTCGGCGGCTGGACCTGGCCGGCGGTCCTGGGCGGCGGAGCCGTCTCCCTGCTGGCGCTGACACTGCTCGCGCTCGGGGAGCGGCGCCGGGTGCTCGTCCCGGTCGCCGCGGCGCTGATGGTCGCGGTGGTCTTCGCCGAGTCCACCGTCGCCGCGGCCAACGCCGACGCCCGCCGGGCCCGCGAACGCTGGGCCAAGCCGGTCGCCACCTCCAGCCGGTCGATCACCGACCACTTCGAGGCCGTCCGCTCCGTGGACGGCTGGCCCGCCTACCGGACGGACTCCGGCGCGCCGCAGACCTCGTACAACGACGGCCTGGCCCTGCGGGCGGAGGGACCGCAGTACTACAGCAGCTACCTGCCGGAGGCCACGTACCAGGCCCTGGAACCCCTCGGCTACGGCTTCAAGAACGACGGCCGGACCTTCTTCGGCGCCGACAACCCGGTGCTCGACGCGATCTTCTCCATCGGCGCCCGCGTCCGCCCCGGCAGCACCCCGGGCACCTGGACGGGCTCGAAGTTCGCGGCCCCTCCCCTGGTCACCGTCCGCCCCACCACCCCGTACACCTCCCCCCACCCCGCGGACAGCGTCTACGCCCGCCAGGAGACCGTCCTCGGCGCCACCGTCTACGAGGTCCCCGAGGTCACCCGCGGCGGCACCGACACCGCGCAGACGTACACGGCCCAGTGCACCCCCGGCTCCGAGGCCTACTGGTACTCCCCCGAGCTCTACGGCACCCTCCACGCCGGCACCGCCCGGCGGCAGCTGGAGGACCGCATGAGCGGCGTCCTCCCCCTGGGCCCGGTCCCCGCGTCCGGCCGCCTGGAGGTCACCGTCGACACCCACACCCGGGGCGCCACCGCCGGGGCCCACCCCATCGGCTGCCTGGACCGCGCCGCCCTGGACGCGGCGGTCGGCCGGCTCACCGCCACCGGCGCCACGAAGGTCACCGCGGGCGGCCACTCCATCGAGGCCACCCTCCCCAAGGGCTCCACCGGCACCGCGGTCCTGGCCACGACGGCCGTCCCGGGCTGGCAGTGCAGCGCCCCGGTCCGCCCCTTCCACGGCCTCCTCGCGGTCCCCCTCACCCCGGGCACCGACAAGATCTCCTGCACCTTCACCCCAAAGGGCCTCACCCCGGGCCTCGCCGCCTCCGCCTTGGCCCTCCTCACCCTCCTCGCAGTCCCCCTCACCACCCACCTCCGCCGCCGGCGCGGGCGGGGCTGACGGCCCGAGGGACCCGCGTCCGGGCGCCAATCCTGCCGTTTCCGCAGACCGGAGGGGCTTCCCGTCAGTAGATTGACCGCCCGCGATGGATCGGGGGCCACATGGATCCGGCATACCTCCCGGGCGACGGAGGACTGGACGACCGCGTCCCGTTCCTGGCCCGCCTGGAGAACGAGGACGCCACGGCGTTACGGGCACTGGGACGCGAGCTGCACTTCGAGCCGCGCACCCCACTGATCCAGCAGGACGAACCGTCGACGCACGTCCTGCTCATCCTCACGGGCTGGACCAAGGTCACCGCCTCGGCCCCAACGGGATACCAGGCTCTGCTGGCGTTGCGCGGCCCCGGCGACATCGTCGGGGAATCGGCCGCCGTCACGGGCCGCCCGCGGTCGGCCACCGTCACGGCGCTGGAGCGGGTCCGGGCCGTGGCCATCGACCACCGTGGGTTCCGTGAGTTCCTGGTCCGCTGCCCCGCCGTCGCCTTCACCCTGATCGGGCTGACCGCCGACCGCACCCGCGCGGCCGACCGGCGCCAGCTGGCACACGCCTCGATGAGCGTGCGTGAACGTCTGGCGACGCTGCTGCTCGATCTCGTCCGTACGCACGGCCGGACCACGGCCGAAGGCGTGGAGATCACCGTGCCGCTGACCAAACAGGAGCTGGCCGGGGCCGTCGGAGCCTCGCGCGAGATGGTCCAACGGCAGCTCAAGGACTTCCGCGACCGGGGAGTCGTCGCCACAGGACGCCGCACGGTGGTGATCGTCCGACCGGACGTCCTGCGGCGGATCGGCCGCCTGGACGCCTGAACGGTCAGTGCACACCGTCACAGTCGCAGTGCGCCTTCTGCCCTCACGCCGTGCTCCGTCCCACCCTCAACCTGGTGCGGCACCGGAACCCGACCGTGAGAGGCAGACATGACGCACCCGCTCAACCGCACCCTGCTCCTGCTCGACATCGAGAAGTTCAGCGACCGCGACGACGTGGAACAGGCGTACTTGCGCCGCATGCTCTACGACGTCGTGGAACGCGTCCTGCAGTCGGCCGGCATCGACCAGACGCTCCACCTGCGCGCCGACCGGGGTGACGGGCTACTGGTGATGATCGACGCGAACGCCTCACTGCCCCTCCTGCTCCGCGTCCTGCTCACCGAGGCCCCGGCCCAGCTGAGGGAGGTCAACCGCATGGCTTCGAGTGCCGCCCAGATCAGGCTGCGCGCGGTGGTGGCCACCGGCTTCGTCAGCGTCGACGCCGTGGACGGCTGGGTCGGCTCCGACCTCAACCACGCGTGCCGCCTCCTGGACGCCGACGTCCTGCGGGCCTCGCTGCGCCAGGGGAGCTCGGACATCGCCCTGTGCGTGTCCGAATCCGTGCACGCGGGGATCGTGCGCCACGATCACACGGGCATCCCGGCCGACGCGTTCCGCCCGGTCACGGTGGAGAGCAAGAACGGTCCGCTGAAGGCCTGGCTCCACGGCCCGGTGCCCGCGGCGGCCGATGCCCCTCCGCCCTCGCGGGACGCCGCACCCGCACAGCAGCAGGGCCGGGCTCCGGCGGAGGGCGGCGGCGCGGTCGAGTTCCACGGCACGAACAGCGGGGTGGTCGCGGGCCGGATCGACGGACCGATGATCCAGGGCGGGGTGATCAACGGCGGCGTCACCTTCAACGGGGCCCCGGGTGACCGCCGATGACCACTCCCGCCCCGGCCGACCAGGCCGACCCCAAGGCGGACCCGGGCAAGCCGGCCGCGCCCGGAGACCCGGACGACACCGGTCAGGGCTCCGACGGGAAGAGCGCCCAGCCGGAGGAAGCCCCGCCGCAACGTGCCTGGGACACCCTGCGTGACATCGACCGGCACGCCCCGGCCTCGGCCCGGTTCACCGGGCGGAACAACGGCGTGGTCGCGGGTGAGATCAACGGCAACGTCACCAGGACCGAGCACCACTACTACGGCGCCTCCGGCCCCACCCGGACCTCCGGAGAGGTCCCGGCCGCGGAACTGGACCGGCTGGCCCTCACGTTCGTGTCCGACGGCACCCCCTTCGAGGAGCTCCTGGAGCGGCTCCGCGAAGAGCGGGTCCTGGTGCTGACCGGCGTCCCTTTCACCGGGCGCCGCACCGCCGCTCTGATGCTGCTGCGACGGGCGGGGGCGACCCCGGTCCACGCGATCGACCGTGAGACGCCCCCGAGCGCACTGCTCCAGCAGCTCACGAAGGGCGAGGCCCCCGGTCATGTGCTGTGCGACCTGATGACCTCGCGCGACGAGCCGCTCCGCGAGACGCACCTGCTGTCGCTCCGGGACCACCTCCTGAAGCACGGCGGCCACCTCGTGATCACCACGGGTCTGCGGCCGTGGATCGAGGACGACGTCCGCACCCGGATGTGGGAAGCGCCCCGTGCGGATGTCCTGCTGCGGTCCTGCCTGGAGCGCCGGACCGGCGAGGCCACGGCCCGCAGGCTGCTGGAGCTGGCCGAGGTCCAGGAGTTCCTGCCCCGTGCCCACCAGCCGCGCGAGGTGGTCGCGTACACCGCCGAGCTGATGCGCTTCGCCTCGGGAGAAATCGGCGAGGAAGCGCTCCGCGACACCTCGGCCGAGCTGCTGGACGAACAGGTGCGCGAGTGGTTCGAGGCGGACGAGGACACGCTCCACCTGCGGGAGAAGGCCTTCCTGATCGCTCTCGCCGCATTCGACGCCGGCCCCTACGCCCTCACCGCCGAACTCAGCGACCTGCTGTTCCAGGAACTCCAGGCGACCGCCAACTCCGATCTGCCCAAGGCCGTCCCCGTGTTCGGCACCCACATCGCCCATCGGCTGAGGACGGCTCGCGCACGGCCCTATCCCGCCCGGGAGATGACCGAGTGGGGTCCGGTGGAGCAGCTGACGGCCGAGTTCCTGGACAGCCGGACCGCCTTCGTCCTGCTGCGCGAGGTGTGGACGGGTCACCCTTCGGCCCGGCCCGCCCTGGTCGCCTGGCTCGGGGAGCTCATCGTCGACGGCCGGCCCTTCGTCCGTACCCGGGCCGCGGCGACCGTGGGGGCGCTCGCCTTCACCGACCTGCCCTCCGCGATGGCCCTCGTCATCGCGCCTTGGGCGGTGTCCCGCAATCCCCTGCAGCGGGTCGGCGCGGTCAGCTCACTGACCCTGGCGCACCGGGTGGGGGCTCCGAACATCCTGCGGATCGCCGACAGCTGGACGGCCGACAGCGATCCGAGGCTCTCCTGGGTGGGCATCCGCGTCCAGGGCCTGCTGGGGGCCGAACGCCCCCGGGAGGCGCTCGCCGCTCTTCGCGTGCAGGCGCGCAAGCAGTACGACCCCGAGAAGGCCGGGCCCCTGGAGAGCGAGCTCGCCCAGTCCGTCGAGCTGCTGCTGCTCTCCGACGAGGCCGAGGACGTCCTCTCCGAGGTGCTGCGGACGCTGGACGACCACCGTTCGGTGTTCCGGATCTCGGTCTCCGGGTTCCTGGGGGCCTGTCGGCACACCGAGGAACAGTCGGGCCTCCCGCTCGTCCTCCGGACGTACCGGCAGGCCCGCCTCGACGGCACACCCGCGGCCCACGGGATCCCCAGGCTGTGGAGGGTCGCTCTGGATGACCCCTCGTTCACCACGGAGGCACTGGACGTCCTGCGCGGCTGGGTCCTGGCCGCCGACCGGGACGAGGACACGTCCTGGGCCCTCGCGGACCTGCTGCCGAAGCTGGCCGACGGCACCACCGCCGCACACCGCATCGGGCACCTGCTGCACACGGTGCGCGGCGATGACGGCGGCCCGCGCCCGGCCGCGGCCGACGACCTCCTCACCGCCCTGCACCGGGCCTGACCCCAAGGAGTCCCCATGTCCCCGGCACACTTCGACTGGTTACAGGCCGCCGACCGGCACACCGAGCTGATCGACCCGGTCATCAGCGTCCGCCAGCTCCCCCGGTGGGACCTGCGCCGAAAGCACCACACCCACTTCGACCACTGTCTGGTCTACGCGACGCACCAGGGCGAGTACGTGGAGTTCCGCCCACCCGTGCGCCCCAGAGCAACCGCTCGTTTCAGCGCCGTGTACGAGGTGGACCTGGGCGTCCACCTGGTCCGCAGGGAGCTGACGCTGCCCAGTTCGAACGACGCCCTGGAGTTCCAGGCCGAAGCCGAATTCCGCTGGCGGGTGGAAGACCCCGTCGGGTTCGTCCGCAGCGGGCGGCGCGACGTGCCGCGACTCCTGCACAACGAACTCGAAGAGCGCGCACGGGGCCTCGTACGGCTCCACCCCGTCACCGACAGCGCCACCGCCGAAGCCAAGCTCCTGGCCGCCGCCGCCTACTGGCCCCGGCTGGGGGCCGAGGCGGGCCTGGACACGGCGTGGACCCTGCGCCTGCGCCGCAACCCGCAGGCCGTCGAGCACCAGGTCCGCCTGCAGGGGATCGCTCAGGAGGCCGAGGCGAAGATCCTCGATGCCGTGCTCGGGAAGGACGTGGACGCCGCGGCCGAGCAGCGCGGGGCCGCTCTCCTCCGGCTCCAGGCCGAGAAGGTCGGCCTGTACGAGGACTACCTGGAACAGGGTGGGACCCGGGCTTGGGCCTGGTACCTGAGCCGGCACCCCGAAGCGGGGCAGGAGGTCATGGCAAACCTGCGGGAGGACCAGCGGCAGCTGGTCGAGAAGCAGCTGGAACTGGTCACGAAGCTGTTCGACTCGGCGGAGGCCGAGACCCACGAGCTGGCAGAACCCCGCCGGCACGCCGTCCGCGCACTGACCGAGGTCCTCACCCAGCGGTTCCCGGGCGCTTCCACCGACACCGGTCACGCGGCGGCCGAGGGACCGCCCGCCAAGGACCTGCCACCCGGCTACGGACGGACACCCGTCGACCCGGCCAAGGGGTGACCGTGGACGAGGACTCCGCGGACCACGACGACCTCGACTACCGGCACGCTCCCGGCACCCGGGTCCACTACCGGGCCCGGAGCCGCGCCACCGATCTCGCGGCCGTCGGCCGCCTCGCCCTCCAGCTGCCCGGCGCCCTGTTCGGCCTGCTCCTCATCGCTCTGGTGGCCCGCGGGCTGCAGTCCGTCACCGGCATCCCCTACGGGGTGCCCGTGGGGCTGTGGCTGGCGGCCGGAGCGCTCGTCTTCCATCCGCCCACCGAAGCCCTGCTCGCCCGGTACCTGCTGCGGCTCGGACGCCCCCTGCCGCACGAGCTCGCCGTGCTGACACCCGTGTGGCGCGAGGTGACGGCCCGCGCCGGGGTGGACGGCAGCCGTTATCAGCTCTGGATCGAGGAGGGCGAGGAGCTGACGGCCTCGGGCGCCGGCGGCCACCTCGTCATCATCACCAGGCGGGCGCTGGAGACGCTGC
Organism: Streptomyces sp. NPDC004667; assembly: GCF_040609475.1. NCBI lineage: Bacteria > Bacillati > Actinomycetota > Actinomycetes > Kitasatosporales > Streptomycetaceae > Streptomyces > Streptomyces sp. NPDC004667. The sequence goes on from NZ_JBEXKC010000037.1 coordinate 56,088, forward strand.
CGACGTCGCAGCTGGCGGCGGTCCTCGCCCACGAGCTCGGACACCATACGGCGGGGCACGCCTGGGCCCAGTTGCTCGGCTGGTGGTACGCCCTGCCCGGCAGGCTCGCCCGATGGGCTCTGGTGGAGGCCGCCCGTTCGGGTCGGCGGGGGATCAAGAACATGCCGCCGTTCGCCGTCGTCCTGTCGGGCGCGCTCGTCGCCCTGGTCGGCTACCGGGCCCTGTTCCTCACCTTCGGCCTGCCCCTGCTCCTGCTGGCCCTGCCCTTCCTGATCGCGGCCGTCAGCCGGCGCACCGAACTGCGGGCGGACCGGAACGCCGCGGCGCTGGGCTTCGGCCCCCAGCTCGCCCGGGTCCTCGCGGCGGAAGCCGAGGAGGACGGGCCCGGCCTCCTGTCCCGTCTGCTCTCCTCCCACCCCGACCACCGCACCCGCCTCCACCACCTCCAGCGGCACCTCTGAGGCAGGCACCCCGGGAACGCCGCAGGGCGGCCACCCTCTCGGGTGACCGCCCTGCGGTTACTGCTCTGCTGCGACTCAGCCGTTGTACGGGCCGTAGTCGTAGTCCTCCAGCGGGACAGCCTGGCCGGAGCCGGTGCCGAAGGGCGAGTAGTCGATGTCGTCGTAGCCGACGGCCGAGTACATCGCGGCCTTGGCCTCTTCGGTGGGCTCGACCCGGATGTTGCGGTAGCGGGACAGACCCGTACCGGCCGGGATGAGCTTACCGATGATGACGTTCTCCTTGAGGCCGATGAGGCTGTCGGACTTGGCGTTGATCGCCGCATCCGTCAGGACTCGGGTCGTCTCCTGGAAGGAGGCGGCCGACAGCCAGGATTCCGTCGCCAGCGAGGCCTTGGTGATACCCATCAGCTGCGGACGGCCGGAGGCGGGGTGACCGCCCTCGGTGACCACGCGACGGTTCTCGGTCTCGAACTTCGAGCGCTCGACGAGCTCGCCCGGCAGGAGCTCCGCGTCGCCGGACTCGATGATCGTCACGCGGCGCAGCATCTGCCGGATGATGATCTCGATGTGCTTGTCGTGGATCGACACGCCCTGCGAGTTGTAGACCTTCTGGACTTCGCCGACCAGGTGGACCTGGACGGCACGCTGGCCGAGGATGCGCAGCACGTCGTGCGGGTTGGTGGCACCCATGGTGAGCTTCTGGCCCACCTCGACGTGGTCGCCCTCGTGCACGATGACCTTGGCGCGCTTGGAGATCGGGAACGCCGTCTCCTCGCTGCCGTCGTCGGGCGTGATGACGATCTTCTTCGTCTTCTCGGTCTCCTCGATCCGCACGCGGCCGGCGGCCTCGGAGATCGGGGCGACACCCTTCGGGGTACGGGCCTCGAAGAGCTCGACGACACGCGGCAGACCCTGCGTGATGTCGTCACCGGCCACACCACCGGTGTGGAAGGTACGCATCGTCAGCTGGGTACCGGGCTCACCGATGGACTGGGCGGCGATGATGCCGACCGCCTCACCGATGTCGACCAGCTTGCCGGTGGCCAGCGAGCGGCCGTAGCAGAAGGCACAGGTGCCGACCGCGGACTCGCAGGTCAGGACCGAGCGGGTCTTGACCTCCTCGACGCCGTTCGCGATGAGGGCGTCGATGAGCACGTCGCCGAGGTCCACGTTCGCCGGCGCGATGACCTTGCCGTCGATGACGACGTCCTCGGCCAGCATGCGGGCGTACACGGAGGTCTCGACGTCGTCCGCCTTGCGGAGGACACCCGCCTCGTCCTTGACACCGATCTTGAGCTTGAGGCCGCGCTCGGTGCCGCAGTCCTCCTCGCGGATGATGACGTCCTGCGAGACGTCCACCAGACGACGGGTGAGGTAACCCGAGTCGGCGGTACGCAGGGCGGTGTCCGCCAGACCCTTACGGGCACCGTGCGTGGAGATGAAGTACTCCAGAACGGTGAGGCCCTCACGGAAGGACGCCTTGATCGGACGCGGGATGGTCTCGTTCTTCGCGTTCGACACCAGACCACGCATACCGGCGATCTGTCGCATCTGCATCATGTTTCCTCGGGCACCCGAGTCAACCATCATGAAGATGGGGTTCGTCTTGGGGAAGTTCGCGTTCATCGCCTCGGCGACCTCGTTGGTCGCCTGCGTCCAGATCTGGATGAGCTCCTGAGTGCGCTCTTCCTTGGTGATCAGACCGCGCTCGTACTGCTTCTGGACCTTCTCGTCCTTGGCCTCGTAGCCCGCGACGATTTCCTTCTTCGCCTCGGGAACGACGACGTCGGAGATGGCCACGGTGACGCCCGAACGGGTCGCCCAGTGGAAGCCGGCCGCCTTCAGGTTGTCGAGCGTCGCCGCCACGATGACCTTGGGGTAGCGCTCCGCCAGGTCGTTGACGATCTCGGAGAGCTGCTTCTTGCCCACCGAGTAGTCGACGAACGGGTAGTCCTCGGGCAGCAGCTCGTTGAAGAGCGCGCGACCCAGGGTCGTCTTCAGACGGAAGCTGTCGCCCGGCTGGAACTCCTGCTCGCCCTCTTCGGCGACCGGCGCGACCCAGCCGCGCGGCGGGATGGTGCCCACCGGGAAGCGGATGTCGACGGCCGACTGCAGCGCGAGCTCGCCGGCGTCGAACGCCATGATCGCCTCGGCGGTGGAGCCGAACGCACGGCCCTCGCCCTTGACGTCACGGAGCTCACCGTCGGTGGTCAGGAAGAACAGACCCAGGACCATGTCCTGCGTCGGCATCGTGACCGGACGGCCGTCGGCCGGCTTGAGGATGTTGTTCGAGGACAGCATCAGGATGCGGGCCTCGGCCTGCGCCTCCGCGGAGAGCGGCAGGTGCACGGCCATCTGGTCACCGTCGAAGTCCGCGTTGAACGCGGTGCAGACGAGCGGGTGGATCTGGATGGCCTTGCCTTCGACCAGCTGGGGCTCGAAGGCCTGGATGCCGAGGCGGTGCAGCGTGGGCGCACGGTTCAGGAGGACCGGGTGCTCGGCGATGACCTCTTCGAGGACGTCGTAGACGACCGTGCGGCCGCGCTCGACCATCCGCTTGGCGCTCTTGATGTTCTGCGCGTGGTTCAGGTCGACCAGGCGCTTCATCACGAACGGCTTGAAGAGCTCCAGCGCCATGGCCTTGGGCAGACCACACTGGTGCAGCTTCAGCTGCGGACCGACGACGATCACGGAACGCGCGGAGTAGTCCACGCGCTTGCCGAGGAGGTTCTGACGGAATCGACCCTGCTTGCCCTTGAGCATGTCGCTCAGGGACTTCAGCGGACGGTTGCCGGGGCCCGTGACCGGGCGACCACGACGGCCGTTGTCGAAGAGGGCGTCGACCGCCTCCTGGAGCATGCGCTTCTCGTTGTTCACGATGATCTCGGGGGCACCGAGGTCGAGAAGGCGCTTCAGGCGGTTGTTGCGGTTGATCACGCGGCGGTACAGGTCGTTCAGGTCGGAGGTCGCGAAGCGGCCACCGTCCAGCTGCACCATCGGACGCAGGTCCGGCGGGATGACCGGGACGCAGTCCAGAACCATGCCCTTGGGGCTGTTGCTGGTCTGCAGGAACGCGGAGACGACCTTGAGGCGCTTGAGCGCACGGGTCTTCTTCTGGCCCTTGCCGGTACGGATGATCTCGCGGAGGCGCTCGGCCTCCTCCTCCAGGTCGAAGGACTCCAGGCGCTTCTGCAGCGCCGCGGCACCCATCGAACCGTCGAAGTACGTACCGAAGCGGTCGCGCAGCTCGCGGTAGAGCAGCTCGTCGCCCTCGAGGTCCTGGACCTTGAGGTTCTTGAAGCGGTTCCACACCTCGTCGAGGCGGTCGATCTCGCGCTGGGCGCGGTCACGGAGCTGCTTCATCTCGCGCTCGGCACCCTCGCGCACCTTGCGGCGCACGTCGGCCTTCGCACCCTCGGCCTCGAGCTCGGCCAGGTCGGTCTCGAGCTTCTTGGCACGGCCTTCGAGGTCCGCGTCACGGCGGTTCTCGATCTGCTGGCGCTCGACGGAGACGTGGGCCTCCAGCGACGGCAGGTCGCGCTGACGGCGCTCGTCGTCGACGAACGTGATCATGTACGCGGCGAAGTAGATGACCTTCTCGAGGTCCTTCGGCGCGAGGTCCAGCAGGTAGCCAAGGCGCGACGGGACGCCCTTGAAGTACCAGATGTGGGTGACGGGAGCGGCAAGCTCGATGTGGCCCATCCGCTCACGGCGCACCTTGGCGCGCGTGACCTCGACGCCACAGCGCTCACAGATGATGCCCTTGAAGCGGACACGCTTGTACTTGCCGCAGTAGCACTCCCAGTCCCGGGTAGGACCGAAGATCTTCTCGCAGAAGAGTCCGTCCTTCTCGGGCTTGAGGGTGCGGTAGTTGATGGTCTCCGGCTTCTTGACCTCGCCGTGCGACCAGGTTCGGATGTCGTCCGCGGTGGCAAGGCCGATCCGCAGCTCGTCGAAGAAGTTGACGTCGAGCACTGTGCGTCAATCCCTCTTTCGGGGTCGAGTCTCAATCATGGTCTGAACGGTCCCGGGGATGACGGGGGGCTCTTGAGCGAGCCCCCCGTCAGGCCCGTCAGACCTCTTCGACGCTGCTCGGCTCTCGCCGGGACAGGTCGATACCGAGCTCCTCCGCCGCGCGGAAGACGTCCTCGTCGGTGTCGCGCATCTCGATGGACATGCCGTCCGAGGACAGCACCTCCACGTTGAGGCAGAGCGACTGCATTTCCTTGATGAGCACCTTGAAGGACTCGGGAATGCCCGGCTCGGGGATGTTCTCGCCCTTGACGATGGCCTCGTAGACCTTCACGCGGCCGGTGACGTCATCGGACTTGATGGTCAGCAGCTCCTGGAGGGCGTAAGCGGCGCCATAAGCCTCGAGCGCCCACACCTCCATCTCACCGAAGCGCTGGCCACCGAACTGCGCCTTACCACCCAGCGGCTGCTGCGTGATCATCGAGTAGGGACCGGTCGAACGCGCGTGGAGCTTGTCGTCGACCAGGTGGTGCAGCTTGAGGATGTACATGTACCCGATCGAGATCGGGTCCGGGAACGGCTCACCGGAGCGGCCGTCGAACAGGCGCGCCTTACCGGACGGGAGGACCAGGCGGTCACCGTCGCGGTTCGGGATGGTGTGCTCGAACAGGCCGGCGAGCTCGTCCTCGCGGGCACCGTCGAACACCGGGGTGGCGACGTTGGTACCGGGCTCGACACGGTCGGCGCCGATGACCTTCAGACGCTCGGCCCAGTCCTCCGCGAGGCCGGAGACGTCCCAGCCGCGGCTGGCGAGCCAGCCGAGGTGAATCTCCAGGACCTGTCCCGGGTTCATTCGGGACGGGACACCCAGCGGGTTCAGGATGATGTCGACCGGGGTGCCGTCCTCGAGGAAGGGCATGTCCTCGATCGGAAGGATCTTGGAGATGACACCCTTGTTGCCGTGGCGGCCGGCGAGCTTGTCACCGTCGGTGATCTTGCGCTTCTGGGCGACGTAGACGCGGACCAGCTGGTTCACGCCCGGGGGAAGCTCGTCGCCCTCCTCGCGGTCGAAGACGCGGACACCGATGACCTTGCCGATCTCACCGTGAGGGACCTTGAGCGAGGTGTCACGCACCTCGCGGGCCTTCTCACCGAAGATCGCGCGGAGCAGGCGCTCCTCCGGGGTCAGCTCGGTCTCACCCTTGGGCGTGACCTTGCCGACCAGGATGTCGCCGGCGACGACGTCCGCACCGATGCGGATGATGCCGCGCTCGTCGAGGTCGGCGAGGACCTCCTCGGAGACGTTCGGGATGTCCCGGGTGATCTCCTCGGGGCCCAGCTTGGTGTCACGGGCGTCGACCTCGTGCTCCTCGATGTGGATCGAGGAGAGGACGTCGTCCTGCACGAGGCGCTGCGACAGGATGATCGCGTCCTCGTAGTTGTGACCTTCCCAGGGCATGAACGCGACGAGCAGGTTCTTGCCGAGGGCCATTTCGCCCTCTTCGGTCGCGGGACCGTCGGCGAGGACCTGGGCCTCGATGATGCGGTCACCCTCGTTGACGATGACCTTCTGGTTGACCGAGGTGCCCTGGTTCGAGCGGGAGAACTTGGCGACGCGGTACGTGGTGTACGTGCCGTCGTCGTTGGCGACGGTGACGTAGTCGGCCGAGACCTCCTGGACGACACCGTCCTTCTCCGCCTTGATCGAGTCACCGGCGTCGACCGCACAGCGGTACTCCATGCCGGTGCCGACGAGCGGGGCCTCCGCCTTGATGAGCGGAACGGCCTGGCGCATCATGTTCGCGCCCATGAGGGCACGGTTGGCGTCGTCGTGCTCCAGGAAGGGGATCATCGCGGTCGCGACGGACACCATCTGGCGCGGGGAGACGTCCATGTAGTCGACGTCGTCGCCGGCGATGTAGTCGATCTCGCCGCCACGACGGCGGACCAGCACGCGGTTCTCGGTGAAGCGCATCTCGTCGTTCAGGCCGGCGTTGGCCTGGGCGATCACGAAGCGGTCTTCCTCGTCCGCGGTCAGGTAGTCGACGTCGTCGGTGACGACGCCCTCGACGACCTTGCGGTACGGGGTCTCCACGAAACCGAACGCGTTGACGCGGCCGTAGGAGGCGAGCGAGCCGATCAGACCGATGTTCGGGCCTTCGGGGGTCTCGATCGGGCACATGCGGCCGTAGTGCGACGGGTGAACGTCACGGACCTCGAAGCCGGCCCGCTCACGGGACAGACCACCGGGACCCAGCGCCGAGAGACGACGCTTGTGCGTCAGACCCGACAGCGGGTTGTTCTGGTCCATGAACTGCGACAGCTGGCTGGTGCCGAAGAACTCCTTGATGGAGGCGACGACCGGCCGGATGTTGATCAGGGTCTGCGGCGTGATCGCCTCGACGTCCTGCGTGGTCATGCGCTCGCGCACGACGCGCTCCATACGAGCCAGACCCGTGCGGACCTGGTTCTGGATGAGCTCGCCGACGTTGCGCAGACGACGGTTGCCGAAGTGGTCGATGTCGTCGGTCTCGACGACGATCGAACGGCCCGACTCACCGATGGTCTCGGTCTCGCCCGCGTGGAGCTTCACGAGGTACTTGATCGTCGCGATGATGTCGTCGGTGGTGAGCACACCGGCGTCCAGCGGCTCGTCGGCGCCGAGCTTCTTGTTCACCTTGTAGCGGCCGACCTTCGCGAGGTCGTAGCGCTTCGGGTTGAAGTAGAGGTTCTCGAGCAGCGTCTGAGCGGCCTCGCGGGTCGGCGGTTCGCCCGGACGCAGCTTGCGGTAGATGTCGAGCAGCGCGTCGTCCTGGCCCTGGGTGTGGTCCTTCTCCAGGGTGGCGCGCATGGACTCGTACTCGCCGAACTCTTCGAGGATCTGCTCGGTGGTCCAGCCGAGAGCCTTGAGGAGGACGGTGACGGACTGCTTGCGCTTGCGGTCGATGCGGACGCCGACCATGTCGCGCTTGTCGACCTCCATCTCCAGCCAGGCACCCCGGGACGGGATGATCTTGGCGGAGAAGATGTCCTTGTCGGACGTCTTGTCGATGGAGGAGTCGAAGTAGACACCCGGGGAACGGACGAGCTGCGACACGACGACGCGCTCGGTGCCGTTGATGACGAAGGTGCCCTTGTTGGTCATGAGCGGGAAGTCGCCCATGAAGACCGTCTGAGACTTGATCTCACCGGTCTCGTTGTTCGTGAACTCGGCCGTGACGAAGAGCGGCGCCGCGTACGTGAAGTCGCGCTCCTTGCACTCGTCGACAGAGTTCTTCGCCGGCTCGAAACGGTGGTCGCGGAAGGTCAGCGACATCGACCCGGAGAAGTCCTCGATCGGCGAGATCTCCTCGAAGATCTCTTCCAGACCGGACTTGGTGGGGACGTCCTGTCCACTCTCGAGCGCCGACTCGACGCGGGACTTCCAGGCGGCGTTGCCGAGCAGCCAGTCAAAGCTCTCGGTCTGCAGCGCCAGGAGGTTCGGAACCTCGAGGGGCTCCTTGATCTTTGCAAAGGAGATGCGCAGCGGGGCGGTGCTGGCACCGTTGTTCGTATTGGTCGAGGCGTTGCGCGAGGCGGCCAAGAGGGGGTCCTTCCGAGGGCTCGGACTCACTACGCGCGTACCGGTCCCAGCCGACACAGAAGACAGAACCTCCCCAGCTGGCCAAAAGACCAGGTCAGGGCGTATCAATCAGGTGTGCTCAAGCGTGGGCATGACCCTGGCGACGGGCAGGGGTCAGCTAACAGGCAGCGCAAAGGGTCAGTGTAGCCACTCGGCTCACTGATGTCCAGACCAGGTTTCCGGAAACCGGCAACAGGCCTTCCCCAACTCGTTCAAACCAACACCAACGCTGCGACCCTCGTACACAGAGCGCGTATCAGTACTGCCCTCTTCGTAGTCGATCCATGCCTCGAATCCGGGATCGACCCGGCCGAGCTGGCGACGGCTCTGAGAATTGCGCGCCGCTGGCCGTTCGTCAAGGCCCCGTGCTCCGAGCGGATCATCCGCGGACCCCGCACCGGGGCAACGATGATCACCCTACTCCCCAACGAGACCAGGGCAAGTCAGGCACTCGGGGTACGCCAAAGGGCGACCACCCTTACGGGTGATCGCCCTTTGGAGGGGCCTCAGAGGGCCCCAGAGGTGTTACTTGACCTCGACGCCAGCGCCAGCGGCCTTGAGGGCCTCGGCGGCCTTGTCAGCGGCCTCCTTGTTGACCTTCTCGAGGACCGGCTTCGGGGTGCCGTCGACGAGGTCCTTGGCCTCCTTCAGACCCAGGGAGGTCAGCTCGCGCACGACCTTGATGACCTGGATCTTCTTGTCGCCCGCACCGGTGAGGATGACGTCGAACTCGTCCTTCTCCTCCTCGGCCTCGGCGGCGGGGCCGACACCGGCCGGACCGGCAACGGCGACGGCCGCGGCGGCGGTGACGTCGAACTTCTCCTCGAAGGCCTTCACGAACTCGGAGAGCTCGATGAGGGTCATCTCCTCGAACTGGGCGAGGAGGTCGTCCTGAGAGAGCTTCGCCATGATGGGCGATCCTTCCACTAATTCGGCAGGTGCCGGATGTATTGAGAGGCGGGCGTAACGGCCCGCTACGACCCACGCACTAGGCGGCGTAGATCAGTGCGCGAGCCGAATTACTCGGCACCGCCCTGCTCGGCGAGCTTGACGCGAAGCGCTTCCGCGGTGCGGACGAACTTCGACGGCAGCGCCTGGAAGAGCGAGGCAGCCTGGGACTGCTTGCCCTTGAACGCGCCGGCCAGCTTGCTGAGCAGAACCTCGCGGGACTCGAGGTCCGCGAGCTTCTTGATCTCATCGGCGGTCAGCGCCTTACCGTCAAGGACACCGCCCTTGATGATGAGGTTCGGGTTCTCCTTGGCGAAGTCACGAAGACCCTTCGCCGACTCCACCGGGTCACCGGTGATGAAGGCGGCGCCCGTCGGACCGGTGAACTGGTCGTCGAGCGAGGTGATCCCGGCGTTGTTGGCCGCAATCTTGGTCAGCGTGTTCTTCACCACGGCGTACTGGGCGTTCTCACCGAGCGAACGACGCAGCGTCTTGAGCTGCGCAACGGTGAGACCCCGGTACTCGGTCAGCACAACGGCGTTCGAGCTGCGGAACTGGTCCTCAAGCTCGGCTACCGCAGCAGCCTTGTCGGGCCTTGCCATAGAGCGTCGGCCTCCTTCCGGGTGATGAGGACCGCTCAGAAGGGGCTGGACAAACAAAACGCCCCGGCGCATGGCGCACGGGGCACGGCTCAACCGAAAATGAAATTCCGGGAACTTTCCTCGAACACCTGCGCAGGACGTCCGCTCGCAGCGAATCCTTCGGCCACCGTCCTCTTTCGAGCACGGCAACGACCAGCGGTCTTTGGCTTCTCCGGAAGCGTACGCGAAGGCGCCCGGACGAGGCAAATCGCCTCCGGAGCCGCCCCTCAGGAGCCGCCCTTCAGCACCGCGTCGAAGTCGGCGACCTGGTCGGCCGGCGGGGCCACGACCGGCGTGAGGACGCGCACCGGGTGGTCGTCCTTGGCGCCGGTGAGGACGGCCCGGTAGTGACGGGTCCCGGCGAGGCCGTTGTCCCCCGTGTCCGGGACGAGCTTGGGCTGCCCCAGGAGCAGGGCGAGGTACTCCGCCGGGTCCTCGTTCATCCGGGGGGGCGGGCGCACCCCCCGCGGCGAGGTCCAGCTTCATCCAGGGCTTACCGTCGACCGGGGTCTTGAGATCTCGGCCATGGCGAACTTCGCCGCGGCCGTCTTGCGCCAGGACGCCTTCACGGCCTCCACGGGGGACGCTGCCGCTGCCCCGGGGGCCGTGGGGCCCCCGCCCGTGGCGCTCCTGCCCGCACGGGCCCCCGTGCCGCCGTCACAGGCCGTAAGCAGGGCCGCGCCCGCGAGCGCGGCCGCAGCCCGCTTCCGTGCCGTCCGCCTCACGCGCCCTCCCCGGGCTTGGTGAGCATCCCGAACAGGTCGAGGGTCTCGTCCTCAGGCGGGGCCTGCGCGGTGGCCGCGGCGCCGTACTCCGCGTAGGAGGCGTCCACCTGGAACTGCAGGTGGGCGAGATCGGTCCCGCCGGGCGTCTGCGCGGTGGTCTTCGTGCGGACCGGCAGCCCGGTCCGGTCCACCCAGACCTCCAGGCTGTAACCCTGGATCCCGGCCGCGCCCATCGCCGTGACGAGCTTGCCGTGGTCGGAGGGGGTCAGCACCGGGTTGGCGTCCCGGCGCAGCTCGTCGACGGTGAGCGTGCCCGCGTAGTGCTCGGTGTCCGTCCCCTCCACCGTCTCGGCGCCCACGTGCTTCAGGTTCGGCGAGCTGATCATCAGGGCCAGCAGCGTGGCCGGGTCCTGGCCCTGCTGCGGGGCGTCGCCCAGCCCGCCCAGCCTGCTCAGCGCACCGGTGGTCCCGCCGGGCTCCTTGAGGTCGAGCTTGACCCACCGCTTGCCGCCGGAGGCCAGGGGCGAGTCGGCGGGCAGCTGTACGTAGCTGATCCCGTTCAGGCCGATCACGCGCATGGTCCCGGAGCCGAGTCCGGGCGCCGAGGCGCCCGTCACCGTGAGGTCCACGACGTTCGGGTTCCAGCCCTGGACGCCCGTGGTCTCGATCGGGTCCCCGGGCGCGCCGGTTGCCTTCGGTACCCGCACCGCCATGCGGACCTTCGCGGACTTGGCGGCCGAGGTCTTCTCGTACGCCGACACGAGCGCGTCGACGGCGGCCTCGTCGGCGGTCCGCCGGACCGGGCTCCGGTCGGCGGACGGCGAAGGAGCCGCGGCCTTGCCCGTACCGCCCTTGTCGCCGCCCTCGCAGGCCGTCGCCCCGGCCAGCAGCAGTACGCCGGCCAGCGCGGCCCCCGCGGCCCTCTTCCGGTACGTGAGCATGGAGTCCCCCACCCCTGGTGTGCTTGTTCGATCAAGGCCCGACCTTACTGGGGGGTAAAAGAAAACGGGCCCTTCACCCCCGGAAGGGGGCGAAGGGCCCGTTCAACCACGCGGTGGTCCGATCAGGCAGAGGCCGGATCAGACAGCGGCCGGGTCTTCCTCGACGAGGAGGTTCCGGGTGCGGTTGGAGTCCAGCTGGATGCCGGGGCCCATCGTGGTGCTGATGGCGGCCTTCTTGATGTAGCGGCCCTTGGCGGCGGACGGCTTCAGACGGATGATCTCGTCCAGGGCCGCCGCGTAGTTCTCGACCAGCTGCTCATCGGAGAAGGAGACCTTGCCGATGATGAAGTGCAGGTTCGAGTGCTTGTCGACGCGGAACTCGATCTTGCCACCCTTGATCTCGGTGACGGCCTTGGCGACGTCCATCGTGACGGTGCCGGTCTTCGGGTTCGGCATGAGGCCACGGGGACCGAGCACGCGGCCGAGGCGGCCGACCTTGCCCATGAGGTCCGGGGTGGCCACAACGGCGTCGAACTCGTTGAGGCGGTTGCCCTTAGCGATCTCGTTGATCAGCTCGTCGTCGCCGACAATGTCGGCGCCGGCGGCCACCGCGGCCGCAGCACGGTCACCGGTCGCGAAGACCAGGACCCGGGCGGTCTTGCCGGTGCCGTGCGGGAGGTTCACGGTGCCGCGGACCATCTGGTCGGCCTTGCGCGGGTCGACACCCAGACGGAAGGCGATCTCGACGGTGCTGTCGAACTTGGTCGCGGAGGTCTCCTTGGCGAGACGGACGGCCTCGAGCGGGGCGTAGAGCTTTTCCCGGTCGACCTTGGCGTCCGCAGCGCGGAGAGTCTTGCTGCGCTTCACTTCTGCTCCTGTGTTGTGACTTCAGGCGTGGAGTCGTGGTGCGGACCAGCGCTTGGTCCTACCACTGTCGTGCTGGGGTGGCTGAATCAGCCTTCGACCGTGATGCCCATCGAACGCGCGGTGCCGGCGATGATCTTCTCGGCGGCGTCGATGTCGTTGGCGTTCAGGTCGGGCATCTTGATCGTGGCGATCTCGCGGACCTGGTCACGCGTCAGCTTGGCGACCTTGGTCTTGTGCGGCTCGCCAGAGCCCTTCTCCACGCCCGCGCTCTTCAGGATGAGGCGCGCGGCCGGCGGAGTCTTGGTGATGAAGGTGAAGGAACGGTCCTCGTAGACCGTGATCTCCACCGGCACGACCATGCCACGCTGCGACTCGGTCGCGGCGTTGTAGGCCTTGCAGAACTCCATGATGTTGACGCCGTGCTGACCGAGCGCGGGGCCGACCGGCGGAGCCGGGTTGGCCGCACCGGCCTTGATCTGGAGCTTGATAAGCCCCGTGATCTTCTTCTTCTTGGGAGGCATTGCTCTCTCCGGGTCCTAGTGAGAGTTTTCAGCCGCCAACCGGTCATCCGGATGGAGGCATACCGCACCACGATAGCGGGTATAGGCGCGGGGCTAAAAACCGAGCAGGTCAGACCGCCCTTCGCGGGCTGGTCTGACCTGTTTCGGAAGCGTCGCTCAGAAGATCTGGATCAGTTCTTCTGGATCTGGTCGAAGCTGAGCTCGACCGGGGTCTCGCGGCCGAAGATCTCCACGAGGCCCTTGACCTTCTTCGAGTCCGGGTTGATCTCGTTGATCGTCGCCTGCAGCGTGGCGAACGGGCCGTCGGTGACGGTGACCGAGTCGCCGACCTCGAAGTCCAGGACCTCGATGGTGCGCTTGACGGCGGGGGCCGGCAGACCGGCCTCCTCGGCGGCCTGCTTGGCGGCCTTCTCCTGCGCCTCGGGGGCGAGCATCTTGACGATCTCGTCGAGGGTCAGCGGGTACGGGTCGTAGGCGTTGCCCACGAAGCCGGTGACGCCCGGGGTGTTGCGGACGACGCCCCAGGACTCGTTCGTCAGATCCATGCGGACGAGAACGTAACCGGGCAGCTTGTTCTGCCGGACGTTCTTGCGCTCGCCGTTCTTGATCTGGACGATCTCTTCCTCGGGCACCTCGGCCTGGTAGATGAACTCCTCGACGTTCAGCGAGACGGCACGCTGTTCGAGGTTCGCCTTCACGCGCTTCTCGTAGCCCGCGTAGGTGTGGATCACGTACCACTCGCCGGGGAGCAGGCGCAGCTCGTCACGGAGGGCCTGGATGGGGTCGACCGGCTCGGCGGGCTCGACCTCGGCGGCCTCTTCGGCCTCCTCGTCGGCCTCGGCGGAGACGTCGTCCTCGTCCTCGTCCTCGACGTCGGCGGCCTCTTCGACGTCGGCGGCCTCTTCGGCGTCGGCGTCGTCATCGACCTCGGCGTCGACCTCGTCCTCGACGTGCAGGGCGGCTTCCTCGGCGGCGATGCCGGCCTCGGCGTCGGCGAGCTCGGCCTCGTCGGGGTCCACAGCGTCTGCCGCCTCGACGATGTCGAGCTCGTCCTCGACGGACTCGACGGAGTCGTGGCTCACGTTCAGGTTCGGGTCAGACACGGTGGCTGCTTCTTCCTGGATACAAAAGGTGGTGGAACATGCGAAAACGGGCGGCACCCATCAAGGCGCCGCCCTCCGCGGGGATCAGCCGAAGACGAACTTGATGGCTTCCTGGAACCCATAGTCAATCACGGTCACCAGACCGATCATGATGACGACGAAGACAATCACCACGGTGGTGTACGTCGAGAGCTGGTTACGGGTGGGCCATACGACCTTGCGGAGTTCCGCGACGATCTGGCGGTAGAAAAGCGCGAGACGGCCGAGAGGGCCCTTCTTGCCGCGCTTGCCGCCCTTTCGGGCCTTCTTCTCGCGGGTGTCGTCCTCGGCGTCAGGCATGTCGATGGAGCCCAGGGCGTCCGTCACGTCTCTCACCTGAATCCGGGTCGTGGCCGTAGCCGCGCCCGGTTGCGCCGCACGGCGTTGCATCGAAGTACGTACCTGCGCACACGTCCGAGAGGAGTGTGAAGCAGGGCCGGAGGGACTCGAACCCCCAACCGCTGGTTTTGGAGACCAGTGCTCTACCAATTGAGCTACGACCCTTTGCGCCCCCCAACCTACCGCATCCGAGCGAGTGCACGGAGTGCTCACGCTCTGGGGCGGCTGTTGAGGACCAACGACAGGTGAGTGTACGTGTTCTGGGCCCTGACGTCGAACAGAAGACATCCGGACCTGCTCCGTCCGGTGTTTGAAACGGTGTGCGGCGGCTCGGAGCCGTCTGGGACGATTGGCCGCATGACCTCTGCAACGCCTTCCTCCGAGCGCCGGGTGTCCGCCCGTATCGGCGCCATTTCCGAGTCCGCCACCCTCGCCGTCGACGCCAAGGCCAAGGCCCTCAAGGCCGCCGGGCGCCCGGTGATCGGCTTCGGTGCGGGCGAGCCCGACTTCCCGACCCCGGACTACATCGTCGAGGCCGCGGTCGAGGCCTGCCGCAACCCGAAGTACCACCGCTACACGCCGGCCGGCGGTCTGCCCGAGCTGAAGGCCGCGATCGCCGCCAAGACGCTGCGCGACTCGGGCTACGAGGTGGACGCCTCCCAGGTCCTGGTGACCAACGGCGGCAAGCAGGCCATCTACGAGGCCTTCGCGGCCGTCCTCGACCCGGGCGACGAGGTCATCGTCCCGGCCCCGTACTGGACCACCTACCCGGAGTCGATCCGCCTCGCGGGCGGCGTCCCGGTCGAGATCGTCGCCGACGAGACCACCGGCTACCGGGTCTCCGTCGAGCAGCTGGAGGCCGCGCGCACCGAGCGCACCAAGGTCGTCCTGTTCGTCTCCCCGTCCAACCCGACGGGCGCGGTGTACTCCGAGGCCGACGCGAAGGCGATCGGCGAGTGGGCCGCCGAGCACGGCCTGTGGGTGCTCACGGACGAGATCTACGAGCACCTGGTCTACGGCGACGCGAAGTTCACCTCGCTGCCGGTCCTGGTCCCGGCGCTGCGCGACAAGTGCATCGTCGTCAACGGCGTCGCCAAGACGTACGCGATGACGGGCTGGCGCGTGGGCTGGGTCATCGCCCCGCAGGACGTCATCAAGGCGGCGACCAACCTCCAGTCGCACGCCACCTCCAACGTCTCCAACGTGGCCCAGGTCGCCGCGCTGGCCGCCGTCTCGGGCGACCTGGACGCGGTCGCGGAGATGCGCAAGGCCTTCGACCGCCGCCGCCAGACGATGGTGAAGATGCTGAACGAGATCGACGGCGTCTTCTGCCCGACCCCGGAGGGCGCGTTCTACGCGTACCCGTCGGTCAAGGAGCTCATCGGCAAGGAGATCCGCGGCAAGCGCCCGCAGAGCTCCGTCGAGCTCGCCGCGCTGATCCTGGACGAGGTCGAGGTCGCGGTCGTCCCGGGCGAGGCCTTCGGCACCCCGGGCTACCTGCGCCTGTCCTACGCCCTGGGCGACGAGGACCTGGTCGAGGGCGTCTCCCGCATCCAGAAGCTCCTGGCGGAGGCCAAGGCCTAGGCCTCCGGCGGTTCCGCGCGTACGGAGCGGCGTCACCCCCCGGGGTGACGCCGCTCCGGCGTGCGGGGGCCGCTCCGCGCAGCGGCCTCCCACACCCCGGCCAGCATCGGATTCATGTTCGGGCAATGTCCCGTTCAGGTAATCCGCTGCCAATCGGGTGAGCGATGCGGCAGGATCACCAGATGGAGCACGTACGCGATCTCACGCTTCTGCCGAAGGCCCACCTGCACCTGCACTTCACCGGCTCGATGCGCCCGTCGACCCTGCTGGAGCTGGCCGACAAGTACGGCGTCCGCCTTCCGGACGCCCTGACCGCCGGAGAACCGCCCAAGCTCCGCGCCACGGACGAGCGCGGCTGGTTCCGCTTCCAGCGCCTCTACGACGCCGCCCGCTCATGCCTGCGCGAGCCCGACGACATCCGCCGCCTGGTCCGCGAGGCCGCCGAGGAGGACGTCCGGGACGGCAGCGGCTGGCTGGAGATCCAGGTGGATCCCACCTCCTACGCCCCGCTGCTCGGCGGCATGATCCCGGCCGTGGAGATCATCCTCGACGCCGTCGACGCGGCCTCTCGCGAGACGGGCCTGGGCATGCGGGTCCTCATCGCCGCCAACCGCATGAAGCACCCCCTGGACGCCCGCACCCTCGCCCGCCTCGCCGTCCGCTACGCCGACCGCGGCATCGTCGGCTTCGGGCTCTCCAACGACGAACGCCGCGGCATGGCGCGGGACTTCGACCGCGCCTTCGCCATCGCCCGCGAGGGCGGTCTGCTCGCGGCCCCGCACGGCGGCGAGCTCACCGGGCCCTCCTCCGTCCGCGACTGCCTCGACGACCTGCACGCGGCCCGCATCGGGCACGGCGTACGGGCCGCCGAGGACCCCCGGCTGCTGAAGCGGCTCGCCGACCGGCAGATCACCTGCGAGGTCTGCCCGGCCTCCAACGTGGCGCTAGGCGTCTACGAGCGGCCCGAGGACGTGCCGCTGCGCACCCTCTTCGAGGCCGGGGTGCCCATGGCGCTGGGGGCGGACGACCCGCTGCTGTTCGGGTCCCGGCTGGCGGCCCAGTACGAGATCGCCCGCCGCCACCACGCCTTCACGGACGCGGAGCTCGCCGAGCTGGCGCGGCAGTCGGTGCGCGGTTCGGCCGCGCCCGACGAGGTGAAGGCAAAGCTGCTGGACGGGATCGACCACTGGCTCAACGGGTGAGCCGCAGGTCCCCCTCGTAGCAGTCGGCCCGTACCCGGTGGCCGTCCTCGAAGACGATCTCCAGGTGGGTGCGGCCCTGCTCGGGGACGGCGAACTCGGCGACCGACGCGACGGTCTGGCCGAGGTGGCGCAGGAAGGGGTGGTCGCCGAGGTCCTCGCCGACCTCGATCCGGCCCCACTCCCCCATGTCGTAGGGCTCGTGGGGCGTGGCGGACTCGACGATCAGGCACCGGTCCGAGCCGGTGGTGATCCGCGTGGACCCGCCGTCGCTGTCGATCAGCCAGACGTCGAGCGGCGCCTCGGAGCGCTCGCCCTCGCAGATGTGCCAGGAGGCGACGACCCGGCTGATCTCGCGGCCCACCAGGCGGGTGGGGTCCGTACCGGCCCCGTGCAGGGGGCAGTGCATGTCAGAGGTGGACGCCGACCGTCACCGGCTCGTTGACGAGGGTGACGCCGAACGCCGCGTGGACTCCGGCGACGACCTCGCGGGCCAGGGTGAGGAGGTCTTCGGTGGTGGCCTCGCCGCGGTTGGTGAGGGCGAGGGTGTGCTTGGTGGAGATGCGGGCGGGGCCGGTGCCGTAGCCCTTGGTGAATCCGGCCTTGTCGATCAGCCAGGCCGCGCTGGTCTTCGTACGGCCCTCGCCGGCCGGGTAGGCGGGCGGGGCGGTGTCGGGGCCGAGGCGGTCCTGGACGCGGGCGAGGAAGGCGGCGTAGGCCTCGTCGGTCAGGATCGGGTTGTGGAAGAAGGAGCCCGCGGACCAGGTGTCGTGGTCGGCGGGGTCGAGGACCATGCCCTTGCCGGCGCGCAGGCGCAGGACGGTCTCGCGGGCGAGCGCGGCCGGGACCCGGTCGCCGGCCTCGACGCCGAGGGCGCGGGCCGTCTCGGGGTACTTGACCGGGGCGGAGAGGCCGCCGGCGTCCTCCAGGGCGAAGCGGACGCGCAGGACGACGTAGCGGTCGGGCTGGTCCTTGAAGGTGCTGTTGCGGTAGCGGAAGGCGCACTCGGCGGCGGAGAGGGTGACGGTCGCGTCGGTGGTGCGGTCGTAGGCGACGACCTCGGTGATGGTGTCGCAGACTTCCTGGCCGTACGCCCCGACGTTCTGGATCGGGGTGGCTCCAGCGGAGCCGGGGATGCCGGCGAGGCATTCGATGCCCGCGAGGCCCGCTTCGACGGTGCGGGCGACGGCGTCGCTCCAGTTCTCGCCGGCGGCGAGTTCCAGGGTGGTGCCGTCGAGGGTGAAGCCCGCGGTCGCGATGCGCAGGGCGGTTCCGGCGAAGCCCCGGTCGCCGATGACCAGGTTGCTGCCGCCTCCGATGATCAGGAGGGGGGTGCCGCTCGCGTCGGCGGCGCGTACGGCGTCGACCACCTCGGCGTCGGTGGTCGCGGTGACCAGCCTGGCCGCCGGGCCGCCGAGGCGGAAGGTGGTCAGCGGGGCGAGGGGGGCTTCGTGGAGTTCCTGCACGTGGACAAGAGTACGGTCCGTCCCCCTCGCATCCCGGCGGGGCACTCAGTAGCCCTGCTTGCTCTCCGCCAGACGGCGCTCGGCCTCGGCCCAGCCGATGGGCAGCTCCGAGGCGGGCGCGGTCCAGTAGGTGAAGGCGGACTCCTTCATGAAGGCCGCGGCCGCGCGCGAGCTGGAACGGTGGGGCTCGCTGCGGGCGAAGCGGTGGAGGGCGTCCCGGTCCTCCCAGGCGGAGAGGGTCAGGAAGGTGCGGCGGGTCACCCGGGCGCGGAGGGCGACGCCGTGGGCGCCGGGGGCCTTGCGGATCTGGCGGATGATGCCGGGGGCCTTGAGGAAGAACCTGAGCGCCCCGATGAGGGTCTCGGTCTCGAAGCGGGAGGCCATGACGTAGACCTCGGCGTCGGGGGCGGGCTCGTGGGGCGTGGACCAGGGCACGTCGGGCATGGCTGCTGTTCCTTCGTTCTCGTCCGGGGCTTCCGGGGCTTCTGGGGCTTCTGGGGCTTCTGGGGCTTCAGCGGGTGGTGGGGACCTTGTCCGCGAATACGGCCGCGGTGGGGGTGGACCGGGCGGACTCGGCGGACTGGGCGGACTGGGCCGACCGGCTGGTGGAGCGGCGGGGCAGGAGCAGGGCCAGGGCGGCGGCCAGGGCTACCGCGGCGGCGCCGATCCACAGGGCGGGGACGGTCCCGTCGGTGAAGGCCTGCGGGGTCTCGTAGCCGCCCCGGGTGGAGAAGACCGAGGCCAGGACGGCCACGCCGAGGGCTCCGCCGACCTCGCGGAGGGCGTTGTTGGTGCCCGAGGCCTTGCCCTGGTCGGCGGGGGTGACGGTGGACATCAGCACGTTGTTGGCCGGGGCGAAGTACAGGGACATGCCGATCCCGCTGAGGATCAGGGCGGGGAGCTGGGCGGCGTAGGAGACGTCCGGGGCCAGGACCACCGCGAACCAGCCGAGGCCGAGCGCCTGGAGGGCCAGCCCGGCGACGACTACGGGGCGGCCGCCGATCCGGTCGGACACGATGCCCGCGATCGGGGCGACGATCATCCCCATGCCGGTCCAGGGCAGCATGCGCAGACCGGCCTCGGTGGGCGAATAGCCGGCGACGCCCTGGAGGAACTGGCTGAGCAGGAAGATCGACCCGAACATGCCGAGGTACATCAGCAGGCTGGCGAGGTTGATCCCGAAGAAGCCCCTGCTGCGGAAGAGGCGCATGGGGAGCATGGGGTTCGCGCTGTTGAAGCCGTGGTGAACGAAGGCCCCGATGAGGACGCTGCCCGCGATCAGGCCGGTGAGGACGGGGGCGCTGGTCCAGCCGTGGGCGTTGGCGTTGACCAGTCCGTAGACGACCCCGAAGAGCCCGCCGCTGATCAGGAGGGTGCCGGGAACGTCGAGGCGGGAGTTGGGGGCGGTGGACTCGGCGAGGCGCAGGCGGGCGAGCGGGATCAGGGCGAGGCCGATGGGCACGTTGAGCCAGAAGATCCACTGCCAGGAGATGTGCTCGGTGAGGCTGCCCCCGATCAGCGGACCACTGGCGACGGCCAGACCGCTGACGGCCCCGTAGATGCCGAGCGCCATGCCGCGCCGGGCGGCCGGGACGGCGGCGGTGAGCAGGGTGAGGGACAGCGGCATCATGACGGCGGCCCCGACGCCCTGGACTGCGCGGGCGGCGATCAGCTGGCCTATCCCGGGCGAGAGGGCGGCCGCGGCGGAGGCGGTCGTGAACACGGCGAGTCCGGCGATGAAGAGCCTGCGGCGCCCGAAGCGGTCCCCGAGGGCGGAGCCGAACATGAGCAGGACGGCGAAGGTGAGCGTGTAGGCGTTCACCGTCCACTCCAGGTCCTCCAGCTTTCCGCCGAGGTCGGCGCGGATGGCGGGGAGGGCGGTGGTGACGACGAGGTTGTCGAGCGCGGCCATGAAGCTGGCGGCCCCCGTGAGGACGAGGGCCCACACCGCGGGCCTGCTGAGCCGGTCTTGCTGGTTCACGATTCCCCCTGAAGGTTGTTAGTTATTGCTGACTAACTTTGAAGGACAGAAGGCGGCCCGGGTACGGGGCCGGCGGGAGGGGTGGGGCGGGCTGGGCTGGGCTTATGGGGGGCGGGTGGCTACTCGACGCTCCCGCGGGCGGGCTTCCCGTCGGCAGCGTCGGCGCCGTCGACCCCCTCGGCCCCGTCCGGGGGCTGGAGCCCTTCCCAGATGCGGTGCCCGGGCGGGAAGCCCATGGCGGTGAGGGTGTTGATGAGCATCCCGTAGGCCATGAAGGTGGTGGTCTCCTTGACGTCGCCACCGATCGGCGCCGCCACGGTGTCCCACAGCTTCTGCCAGCCCTCCCGCACGAGCTCACCGAGCTCGCGGTCGCCGGCGGCCTCCGCGGCGGAGACGGTGACGTACATCTGGAGCTGCATCTGGAGCACGTGCGGGTCTTCGGCGATCAGCCGCATGTACGCGTCCGCCATCGCGCTCCGGGCCTCTTCACCCTCCAGCCCCTCGGCCGCCCGGGCGAAAACGTCCCGGGTGGTCTCCAGGCACCGCGCGGACGCCGCGAGGAACATGGCCTGCTTGTTCGGGAAGAGCCGGAAGAGGTAGGGCTGCGAAACCCCGACCTGCTTGGCGATCGCCTCGGTGGAGGTCCCGTAGTACCCCCCACGAGCGAACTCCTTGGCCGCCGCCCGAATGACGCTCTCGCGCCGCTCTTCCGCACTCATCCTTGCCATGCCTCAAAGTTAGTGCTCACTCACTAACTAAGTCAAGGGGTGGGGTGGGGACGGGCAGGCGGGGTCGGGGGGTGGCGGGACTCGACCTGGCCCGAATCAGGGAAGGGCTGGGGGTTTCCCGTCAGTCTCACTGTCCTTCCGTGTCGGGCCGGGCTGTCAAGGGCGCTCCCTGCGGTCGCGTCGCTTCGCGATGGCCTTCGGCC
>NZ_JBEXKC010000038.1:0-76997 GCF_040609475.1 Streptomyces sp. NPDC004667
ACGGACCTGCCGTCGCTGAGGGTCGCGGTCGCCTTCAACGACGGCTTGCCGGCCTCGACCGGCGTACCGGGCGTACTCGCGAAACAGCTCGCGGCGGTGGCGACCCACGAGGGGTCGACCAGGGTGCCGGTGCAGGCACGGGAGTTGGCCTCGTCACCGAGGTTCAGCTTGACGACGGACGGGAGCTGTCCGGCGGTGGCTTCGGCGCCGGTCACCGCCAGGGCGGGGGCCGAGGTGATCAGGCCCGCCGAGACCGCCATGGCGGTGACGAGCAGGCCGGAGATCCGCGCCGGGCGCGGACGGGAAAGCGGCATGAAGGTTCCTTCGGGATGCGCTGCACGACCGCAGGCCGGCCCCCGCGGCGCCGGGGGCGCCGCGAGAGGCCGGCCCGGGTGTCAGAGGGTGCCGGCGAGGGAGATAGAGCCAAGCGTTCCGGTGATGCCCGGGGTGGTGACCGGCACGGTCGGACCCCAGGTGCGATCGGTGTGGCGGATCGTGTGCACGATCCGGTTGTCGGCGGTGGTCACCGCGAGCTGGAGCTCTCCGTCGACGGTGCCCGCGGCGACGGACCTGGCCGTCACGGCGCCGAGGTAGTCCTTCAGGTCACCGAACGGAGCCCAGGTGCCGTTGCCGTAGCGGACGGAGTGGTACTGCTTGGTGCCGTTGTCCGTGGCGATGACGATGTGCGCGTCGCTGCCCGCACCGGCCATGGCCACGGACGTGATGGGACCGGTGGCGCCGGCCGCCCCGGCGACGTCGCCCCACCCGGTCCAGTGGCCGGTGGTGCGACGGACGGTGTGGAAGGCCTTGCCACCGCTGACGGCCGTGACGTGGAGCTCGCCGCCGGCGCCGGCGGTCGCGACGGAGGTGACGGTGCCGATGGGGCCCGCGGCCCCGGCGACATCACCGAAGGCGGTCCAGTTGCCGGTTGCGTTCCGCACGGTGTGGTACACCTTGCCGCCCGCGACGGCCACGACGTGGAGGTCGGTGCCGATGGACACGGCGGAGACCTGGGTGACGTTGCTCAGGGCGCTGGCCGCCTCGTTGACGTCACCGAAGGAGCCCCAGGTTCCGTCCGCCTTGCGGATGGTGTGGTGGATGCGTCCGTCACCGCCGAGCGCCACCACGTGGGTGTCGCCGTTGATGCCGGCGACCGCGGCCGTCCGTACGCCGCCGATGTTCCCGGCCTTGGCCTGGACATCGGTGAAGCCGGTCCAGGAACCGTCGGGCAGGCGGATGCCCTGGTAGAGGTTGGTGCCGGCCTGGACGAGGGTCTCGGCCTTCCAGCCTGCCGTCAGGGCCCGTACCTGCTGGACCCAGTCGTTGAGGTCGTCGGTGCGCGCGGTGATGGCGCCGGTGCGGGTCTCGGTGGCCGGAGCACCGAGGCATCCGCCTTGCCAGGAACGGGAGTTGACGCCGACGAGTTCACCGGCGGCGTTGAGGAGCGGGCCGCCGGTGTCGCCCTTGCACAGCGCGTCGGTGCCCTTGCCGGTGATGGCGTACGTCGTGGCATCGGCGCTGCCGAGGGTGAAAGTACCGGTGTGCGGCTTGCCGGGCACCCACTCCGTCTTCGTCCGGCCGAACCCGGCGGCGGTCAGGTCGCTACCGGCGACCGGCGCGGAGGCCGCGCGCTTGATGCCCGCGATACCGGTGGCGGGGGAGGCGAGGCGGGCGAGGACCAGGTCCCGATCCGTCCGGGGCACCAGGTCGACGACCTCGACGGTCTTGCCGTCGCTGAGGGTGGCGATGCTCTTCAGCGTGGGCTTGCCCGCCTCGACCGGCGCGCCGGGGGTACTCGCGAAGCAGCTCGCCGCAGTGGCGATCCACGTCTGGTCGACCAGAGTGCCGGTGCAGCCGCGGGAGTGGGCCTCGTCGCCGATGGTCAGGCTGACGACGGAGGCGAGCTGTCCGGCGGCGGCCTCGGGGCCCGTCACCGCCAGGGCGGGGGCCGAGGTGATCAGGCCCGCCGAGACCGCGATGGCCGTGACGAGCAGACCGGAGATCCGCGCCGAGCGCGGACGGGAAACGGACATGGAGGTTCCTTCGGTTGAGCAGGTGCGTGGGAATCGGTCGGGAGTGCTGTCGCGATTACTGCTCGGCGGCGCAGGAGCGGCACGCCGCGGCCCGGTCGCGTCCGATACCGTGGCCTGACCGGGCCCGCCGTCGCGTGATGGCCGTAGGGCGCGGTCCGCGGAAGATCGGATTCGGCGTGAAGAAACAAGGAGTGGCATCCCGACAGGGCTTTACCATCCGATGCCGTGCCGATATTACTTGGCAGTCCGGATTTCCATCAGCATGAAATCACGACCCTGCTCGTCCGCACTCTCGCCCACTGGGGTCCACGCGTTCTTGTTCACGTCGAACGTCTTCCCCTCGGAGCCCGTGGTCATGTCGACCTTCGCCGAGTAACTGTTGCCCTTGACGGCGAATACGGCCGGGATTTCCAGGGTCAGGTAACCCGTGTTTCCGGTGACCTTGAAGCAGATCTTTTCGTTCGCACGGGACCACACCTCGAGCAGGTCGGTCGCACCCCCGCAGTCGGCGAGGACGATGTGACCGTCGCCCCGCTTCAGCGTAATCCCGCGCTCTGCGAGGATCTTGTCGGCGTTCGGGTAGCCGAAGTCCTCGATGGCATAACCAGGGCCTTCGTCGGCGATCGCCTTCATCGAGGCGCCGTCCGCACCCGCACCGCCGGTCACACCACCGGCGATGGCGAACCAGGCCAGGGCGCCCGCGCCCATGGCCGCGCCAACAGTCCGGAGCATCGTCCTACGTGCCTTCATCGCTGTCCTAGTCGTCGGCTCGGGAAGTCCCGAAGCATGTGGCAACGCGGAGGTGAAGGCCGCCGTCCAGCCGAAGGGAAATGAACTCGTACGCGAGTTCATCCACCCCACGGAAGCCCCCCACTCCCGGAATGAGCGTAACTTCCCGCCCGGCGTTCCGTAACCCGGACTAAAAGGCGGGTCTACGGCTCACTGGCGGGTCGAACAGCCCCTGCGGGCCCTCCGTATAAAAACACTCATCCTGATTCCCGTCCAACACCGCGGAAGTGATGTGCGCCACACACGAAGAACTTGCGCAACTTCCCCGGAGGAGCGAATTCCATATTCCGCACTCCGGAGCGCTGGATTCCACACGCTTCTTGACGCGAAAATGTATTTTCATTGCGGCGCTTTCCTCGTAGGGCTGTCGCGGCGGGTGCGCTGCGAGTGCCTCGACTCCCCTACGGGGCAGGGCCGCATACGGCTCCTCAGCGGGCTGCCGTCACCGGCGGGGCATCACGCAGGCCGACGACCGGTTCTCCCCGGCCCGGCGGGGAAGGGCGGCGAAGCCTGGAGCGGCGGCGCCCGCGCCGCGACCGGCCGGCGGCGGGCGCATATGAGCCGTCCGGCCCCGGTGCCCCCACACCGGAGAGCCGGACGGCTCATATGGCGTGCGACGGTTGACCGGCGCGCGGTCGCATCGGTACGGACCCCCCACGGGCTGAACCATGCGCTGTCCCGGCGGAGTTCAGGTCTCCGCCCTCCAGTCGCGCGCCACCGGACCGTCACCCGGCTCCGTCGCGAAGCCAGTCTGTGACCGGAAGACGACCCCGGCAACGCTCCTTGACGCGTTCCTTCCGCATGGCCTGTGATCTTTGACGCGGTACTGATGACCTGCACGGACGAGCTGGGGCCCGTCACCCTGCGCGCATCAGAAGACCGTCAAGGACGCGTTCGCCGTCTTGTCCCCCCGGCCCGGGTGCGCTGGGATGTGGTCATGAACAGCGGTCCGCGCCACGACGATCGGCCACCGAATACGGTGTGGCCGACGGCGCCCGCCGTCCGCCCGGCCCTCTGACACCGGCCGCGCGTCATCCGCGTACCCGCCGCCGTCCCCCGATGGGACCGGCCCGCGCCCTGTACGCACCCTCACCATCACCCGCATGAGCCGAACCCCGGCCCGCCCTTCGCGGTGCCCCGGGTCCCTCGGCCCTGCTCGCCTCCAGGAATCCGACATGCCTTCAACCCTGTCCGGACGTACCGTCCTCGTCACCGGCGCCACCTCCGGCATCGGCTACGAGACCGCCCGCCGGCTCGCCGAACTCGGCGCCACCGTCCTCCTCCACGGCCGCACCCCCGAGGAGGCCCGGGCCGCCGCCGACCGGCTGGTCTCGACCACCGGCATCGCCGGCGCCGCCGTGCGCCCGCTCGCCGCCGACTTCACCCGCCTGGAGGAGGTCGAGAACCTCGCCCACGCCGTCACGCGCGACCACCCGCGCCTGGACGTCCTCGTCAACAACGCGGCCATCGCCGCACCCGAGCGCCACACCCTGACCACCGACGGCAACGAGATCTCCTTCCAGGTCAACTTCCTCGCCCACTACCTGCTGACCGGTCTCCTGGCGGCCGCCCTCACCTCCGACCCCGGCGGGCGCGTCGTCAACGTCTCCTCGACGCTCCACCGCTCCGGCGCCATCCAGTGGAACGACCCCCAGCGGGTGCGGCGCTACTCCCGCCTCGCCGCGTACGCCCAGTCACAGCTCGCGCTGACCGTCTTCGCCGCCGACCCGCGGGTCACCGCCGTCTCCGTGCACCCCGGCGTCTGTGAGACCGGCCTCCTCCCGCTGTACGGGACCGAGGGCACACCGGCCGCCGAGGGCGCCGGGCACGTCGTACGGCTCTGCGACCCGGCCACCGAGATCGTCAACGGCGCCTACTACGACCGCTCCGAGCGCGTCGCCCCGGCCCCCGCCGCCACCGAGGACCGCACCGTCAAGCGCCTCAACAAGCTCGCCGACCTCCTGGTCGGCCACACCGCCTGAAGGGATACGCCCTCATGTCCAAGCGCGCACGCAAGAAGAGGGCCCGCCGCAGGAAGGGTTCCAACCACGGCAGCAAGCCCTCCTGCTGACCGGCGACCCACCTCGTGGGGCGGCCCCCCGACCAGGGCCGCCCCACTTCCGTGCCCCGAGGAAGAGACGTGATCAACCCACCGCCCCACCGGCTCCCCGCCCTCGCCGGTTGGTTCCCCCTCCCGGAGCAGATGCCGCCGGTTACCTCAGGGCGCCTTCACCTCGGCGCGCCCGGGGCCGCTTCACTCGGCACGGGGCAGCCGAGGCCGGCCTTGTAGGCGAGGACCGCGGCCTGGGTGCGGTTTTCCAGCCCGAGCTTGGCCAGGGTCCGCGAGACGTACGTCTTCACGCTCGCTCCGGCGAGATGGAGTTCCCGGGCGATCTGCTCGTTGGTCATGCCCAGCCCGAGGAGGGCCAGGACCTTGCGCTCGCTCTCGCTCAGCGCGGCGACCTTGGCGTCGACCTCGCCGACCCGGACCGGGACGCGGCGCACGGCCCGGCGCACCAGGTTCCGCAGCACGTCCGGAGCGAAGACCCGGCCCCCGGAGACGACCACGCGCAGCGCCGACAACAACTCCTCCGCCCTGAGGTCCTTGAGGAGGAAACCGTCGGCGCCCGCATCGAGCGCGTCGAGGACCCGCGCGTCCGAACTGTAGGTGCTCAACATCAAGACCCTGGGAGGGCGCTCCAGCTCGCGCAGCCTTCGGGTGGCGGCGATCCCGTCCACGTTCGGCATGCGCAGGTCCATCAGCACGACGTCCGGTTCGTGGGTCCGGGCCCGGTCGATGGCGTCCGCACCGTCCACGGCCTCCGCGACGACCTCGAAGTCGGCCGACGTCTCCAACATCATGCGCAGGCCCGACCGGATGATGGCCTGGTCGTCGACGATCGCGACGCGAATGGTCATGGAACGCACCCCTACTCGGTGACGCTGCCGACGGGCAGCTCGATCACGGCTGCGGTCCGGTACCCGCCGTCCTCGGACGGACCGGCCTCGAACCTGCCGCCGACCGCGTGGACGGCGTCGCGCATGCTGCGCAGGCCCAGGCCGCCGGAGTCCCCGACGTACACGGGTCGTTGCAGGGGGCGGCCGTTGCGGACGACGAGGGAGACGGTCCGCGGGGCGAACGCCAGGGACAGCCGGACCGGGGCCCCCGGCGCGTGTTTCGCGGCATTGGTGAGCGCCTCCCGGCTGACGCGGTACAAGAGCGATTCGGTCGCCCTGCCCAGCGGGCGGACCGGTCCCTCGACCGTGTAGGAGGCCCGCATGCCCACCGCGCGCATGTTGCGGGTGAGCGATTCCAAGAACTCGTTGCAGGTGAGGTCCACGGAGAACGCGCCGCCGCTCGCGCACGGGTCCTCGTCCTCCTGCAACACCGCGATGACCCGGCGCAACTCGTGCATGACGGCGATGGCCTCCTCCTGTACGTCGTGGAAAGCGGCGGCCGCCTTCGACGACAGGCCGGGCTCCCGCTCCGCCGCCGAGGCCCGCAGCACCAGGAAGGTGGTGTGGTGCCCGACCGTGTCGTGGATCTCGAACGCCAGCCGGGTGCGTCTCTCCAGGATCGAGAAGCGCACCGCGTGTTCGGTGGCGGCTTCCGCGTGCGACAACTGTTCCCGCAGCTGCTGCTTCACCGCGCGCTGACGGCGCACCATGTTCCCGTAGAAGGCGGGCAGCAGCGCGCAGAGGACAAGCATGTACGCACGCCACGTCGGGTCGGCGACGACCTCGCCGGTCAGGGACCGTGACAGGAGGTACAGAAGGGCGACGCCCGCCATGAGCGGCCCGCGCGTCCTGCCACCGTAGAGCCCGACCGCGTAGGATGCCGCGATCAGCGCGCTCGCCTCGTCGGAGGCGGAAGTGGCCAGCACGGCGAACAGAACGCACAGCTCCGGGCGGGTGCGCCGCCAGAACAGGGTGGTCGCCGCTCCCAGCGAGAACAGCAGGCTCAGGCCGTAGGAGTGGGTGAGGCCTGTCGTGTGGCTGACCGTCAGCACCCCTGTGCTCGCCAGCGCGACGATGACGACCAGGGCCGCATCCTGTGCCCGGTCGCTCAGCGGCCGCGCGCCGGCGCGCAGCAGGTGCTCCGCCGGCCGTCGGAGCGCCTGCCACGTGTCCGCGGTCATGAGCTTCCCCGTGCGGCGGAGCGACCGGGGGGAAACGGAATCGCGCCGCTCCGCGGCTCCGTTCGTGACTCGACGTGCGGGAAAGGCGGGCCTTGGTTCACGGGTGGGCCTGTTCTCGAATGAAAGGTCGGGCATCCGACCGGCAGGGTTTTCCCGCCCAGCGTATGCAGAGGAAGGCGGGACCCGAAGATGGCCGAAGGAGGATCCTCGACATCCGAAGGATGACATCGACTGTCCATCAGACGCCTTTTTCCGGAGCGGCGTTCGTCGGGGGCAGAGTCCCGGAGGAGAGCCGGCCCGTATTCGTCCGACCATGCGGGACGGTACCCCCGCCGCGCCCTCGCGCGGGACTTTGGTCCCGTCGTGAACAGGTCCTTGGTAGATGGCGGTGCCGAGGCCCGGCAGGAAGGATCAGGGGTCAGCGGCCGGTTCCGCCGACCGGCGGGCCGGCGGAAGCCCGACGCGTCCGAGTCGTCGTCCTGGCGTTCGTGCGGGACCCACCATTCGGCCGGCAAAGATTTCATTCCGTTGAAAGCGAAGACCTGTGACGGCTGTTCGAAGACCGCAGCGGCTCCCGGCGGAAACGTCTCGGTAAGACCCTCCCATGACGACCACCTTCGTGAAGTACTCGCCTCCCGACGGCATTCCCGGTCACGCCCGGGAAAGGGCGTCGGTTCTCGTCGCCGACCGCGAAATGATCTTCAGGACGGGTCTGCGCAAATTGCTGACGGGACAATGCGGGTTCGACGTGGTCGGCGAGGCCGAATCCGCGACGGACGTCGATCGGCTCATCCGTTCGGCCTCCCCGGACATCCTCCTCATGGAGATGGATCTGGCCCGGTCGGTCGGGCTGAGCCCGGACCGGCGAGGCGTCCTTATGGACAGGCCGCCACGGCTGGTGCTGTTCGGCGAGCTCCCCGGTCCCGACGGCATGGCGGAGGCCTTGGAAGCCGGAGCACAGGGCTTCGTCACCCGCACGCTGGACGCGGAACTGCTGGAGGCGGTACTGCGGCACGTACTCGTCGGGGGATACGCGATCGGGGACGACGTGCTCCTGGGGCTCGTAGGCACGGACGGCCCCCGCCCCGTGCCGCGGTTCGCGGCCCACCACGGCAGGATCCAGCTCCTGAACCCGAGCGAGCGACAGGTGCTCCAACTCCTGGGGCGTGGATGGGAGAACGCCCGGATCGCGACGGAGCTCCATCTCTCCCCGGCCAGCGTGAAGACGTACGTGTCGCGGCTGCTCCACAAGCTCCAGCTGGAGAACCGGACCCAGGCGGCCCTGGTGGCCAACGAGACGGGCCTCGCCGACCTCGCCGTCATCCGCTCCTGAAGGCGGTGGCCGGACGACCGTCCCGCCGCCCGGCCCGGAACCGGACCCACACAGGACGACCCCGCAGGACGGCCCTCAGGGCTTCCACCGCAGCACGTGCCGCTCCAGGCGCCGCTCGCACACGTGCACCGCCAGGACCATGCAGTCCAGGACGGCCATGCCGCAAACACCCCGGCCGACCACGCGGCGAGTTGCCGAAGGTTGACACCCCCTCGGAATTCGAATGCAAACCGTCCCGACGGAAAGGGGGCGTTGGGCTCCTCCTCGGATCCGCCGGCCGGGAAACAATGTGGAACGTCGGTAAACACGAATGGCACCCGTCACCGGGAACCTCCGATCAGAGGTTGGAACATGAATCTCATCGCTGCGCCCCAACCCGACCGCGTCGGTGCGGCCTATGACGAAACGGTCGAATTGCACAGTGAACTGTTCGGTGACGACCTGCACTTCGGATTCTGGAGCACGGATCAGGAAGAAGGCGACCGGGACGGGGACGGCGGGACTCCATATGAGCAACTGGCCCGGGCGAGCCGGCGCCTGACGGACGAATTCGCGCGTCGGCTCCACGTGCGGCCGGGGCAGCGGATCCTGGACATCGGCTCCGGCGCGGGAGGCCCTGCGGTCCACATCGCCAAGGCGACCGGCGCCGAGGTGGTCGGGATCACGGTGAGTTCCGATCAGGTGCGGCAGGCCACGGCTCTGGCGGAGAAAGAAGGGCTGAGCGACCGGGTCTCCTTCCGGCTCTGTGATGCGACACGGCCGCTTCCCTTCGCGGAGTCGAGTTTCGACGCGGTCCTGGCCCTGGAGTCGTTCATTCACATCGAAGCCCGACACGCGGCGCTCACCTATGCCGCCAGGGTCCTGCGTCCCGGCGGTCGGATCGTTCTCAGTGACTTCTTCGAGCGGTCCCCCATACCACCGGAGAAGCAGCCCGCCGTCGAGCGCTACTGTCGTGAATTCAACCTGAGCAGGCTGGCGAAATCCGACTTCTATCCCCGGCTCTTCCAGAACGCGGGGTTCGTCTTCGCGGAGCAACTCGACATCACCGAGGCGACCATGCCGCCGACGATCTTGCGCATGGGAGAGATCGCGCAGGGCCGGGAGTTCCGTGACAGGTTCGGTGAACGCGCGGCGCACTACGACCGGAGCGACCTCCTGCCGGTCTGGGAGCTCGGATACCTGCTCGTCGCCGGCGTGCGAAGCCCCTCTGAAGCGCGGCGTGCCGCCTTGCGGAACCACCCGGAAGCAGCGGGGTGACGGGCGGGATGAAACTCACCGAGCAGCGTGTGCGTGCGGCCTACGAGGCCCTCGCCACCTTGGACAAGGACCACATCACCACCTTCTGGGCGGAGGACGTCCGCTTCCTCACGCCCGGACGGTCCGTCCATTCCGGATGGCGTCACGGAATAGACGACACCATCCGTTTCCTGCGCACCGTTCGAGACGTCTCCGGCGGGTCCCTGGAAACGGACATGTCGACGATCCTGATCGACCAGGACAGACAGTTGTCGATCGACCTCTTCTCCACCCGCGCACGCCGTGAAGGGTCGCGTCCGGAAAGCCGGGCGGCGGCCGATCTCCTCAGCTTCGACGGCGTCCACGTCCTGAAATGGTCGGACGGGCGGATCCACGAGGGAACGTTCGCGATATTCGGAGACGGGACGCGTCGGTACGACCAGTGGTGGAAGGCGGCGGGTCTTGCCGACGGCGCAACGGGCGCCGGCACCGTGGACGACTCCCCTGCACCTCCCAGGAACGAAGAGAAGCCGCAATGACAGAAGAGATCGAAACTCTGGTCATCGGGTGCGGTCAGGCGGGTCTGGCCATGAGCCATGAACTGCGGAACGCCGGTGTCCGTCATTTCATCGTCGACGGTGCCGACGGAATCGGCTACGCGTGGCGCAATCGGTACGACGGCCTGGGGATGATCACCCCCAACTGGATGAACTCACTGCCGGGGCTTTCCTATCCGGGCGAACCGGACGCGTTCTCGGACCGCGACGACACGGTGCGCTACCTCGAGGATTACGCCGCGTACGTACGCCCGCCGGTCCAATGGCGGACGAAGGTGGTGGACGTACGCCGGCACGACGGCGGATTCCTCGTCGGGGCGCTGACGGATCCGGGTGGGGAACGACGCGAGTGGATCGCGCGGAACGTCGTCGTCGCCACCGGGGCCTACCAGAAGCCCCGGACCCCGGTCTTCGCCTCCGGTCTCGGACCGGACGTCCACCAGACGCACGTGCACGCGTACAGGAGCCCGGACGAGGTTCCCGACGGCCCTGTCGTCGTCGTCGGGTCCGGCAACTCCGGCATCGACGTGGCACGGCAGCTGTCCCCGGCGCATGAGGTCACCGTGTGCCGGGGCGGCAACGCTCGGCTGCCGCGCCGAGCCACGGGCACGGAGGTCCGGGCCCTGCTGCACCGGATGGCGGAGCAGGCCACGTCGGTGCCGAAGGGCCACGACCTCGACGAGACCGACGACGTGCTGCGGTGGCTGGACCGTCTGGGCTTCTGGGAGATGGACACCCGCACTCCCATCGGAGCCAAGCTGGCGCGGGCCACCAGTGACTCGTCGATAGGTCCCTCCCTCGCGCACCTGACCGAGCACGAGGGCATACGCTTCACCGGCCGGGCCGTGGGGGTCAGTGGGGGCACGAGCGTGGTCGTCGAAGGCGGCGAACGGCTCACCCCCGGGAGCGTCGTCTGGGCCACGGGCTACGACAGTGATTTCAGCTGGCTCGGACTGCCCGTACTCGATGCCCTCGACCGGCCCCTCCACCGGCAGGGAGTGAGCGCCGAACCCGGGCTCTACCACCTGGGGCTGCGCTTCCAGACGACGGCGAGCTCGTCGATCCTCTACGGGGTCGGCCGTGACGCGACGCGCATCGCGCGACTCATCGCGAGGCGGCGACACCGGCGATGAGCACCGCACGGACGACCGAGACGCTCCGGTTGCGGGTGGACACGGGCCATCCCTTCCTCTTCGACCACGAACTCGACCACGTACCGGGTCTGTTCCTCGTGGACGCGGTGGTCAAGGCCACCGAGCGGCTCCCGGCGGCCACCGCCCCCGGGCAGCGGGAGGCACCCTACGTCCACTCCCTGAACCTCGACTTTCCCCGGTTCGGCCTGCTCGACGAGGACGTGCACCTGCGGTCGGAGGCGGAGGACGGTGAGGGACGGCACCTCACCGTCCGGGTGACGCAGGGCAGCCGCGTCATCTGCGCGGGGCGCGCGACGCGCATCCCGTGCGTCGACGCCCCACCCGCGATCCGATCGCCGGCGGCGCCTCCCGGCACGCTCCCGCGCGCTCCGGCGGCCCTGGTCCACCGCCGGCACGTGGAGAACATCGCGGTCGGCCCGCTGTACGAGCGAGACGGCGTCCACCGTTGCAGGTACCTCACCCTGGCGACATCGGCCCTCGGCGTCGAACAGCACCGCCGGACCCATGCCCTGCAAGAACTGGTCGAGGCCGGAAGGGAGTTCGTGACCATGATGAGTCACGTCATCGCCGGTGTGGGGTTC
Organism: Streptomyces sp. NPDC004667; assembly: GCF_040609475.1. NCBI lineage: Bacteria > Bacillati > Actinomycetota > Actinomycetes > Kitasatosporales > Streptomycetaceae > Streptomyces > Streptomyces sp. NPDC004667. The sequence continues at coordinate 11,823 of NZ_JBEXKC010000038.1, forward strand.
GAGGACACCCTCGTCCTCCAAGGGGTCGACGCCACCGTCGCGCGCCCCCTCGACCGGAGCGAGGAGATCGACCTGCACTCCAGGGGCCCGCGTCTCCTCGGCCGGCGGATGTTCAGCGACGTCGACCTGGTGAGCGCCGGAGCACGAGTCGGATCGCTCCGCTTCCGCAGCCTGGTACTGCCACCCGACCTCTACCGCGTACTGAGGGGCCCCGATCGCTCATGAAGATCCTGCTGACCGGTGGCTCCGGATTCGTCGGAGGCCACGTACTGCGCCGCCTGGCGCGGGATCCCGGGCTGCACGTGACCGCTCTGGTCCGTCCGTCCACCCGGCCGCCCGAGGGTGCCGACGCCCGTGTTTCCGCGGACCTGTCCCGCCCCGAGACCCTGGACGGCGTCTGCGACGGCATGGACGTCGTCCTGCACTGCGCGTCCTACGTGGGTGCGGACCCGACCCTGTGCGAGGCGGTGAACGCCCGGGGCACCACCATGCTGTCCCGACAGGCCCGGGCCGCCGGAGTCGGGCACGTGTTGTCGATGAGCACCGCCGCCGTTTACGGTCGCGGCCCGCACCACCTGCGCACACCGGACGAGGGGACGCCGGCGCCCGTCTCGCACACGAGCGCCACCCGCCTCGCCGGCGAGCGGGCCGTGCTGGCGGCGGGGGGTGTCGTCCTGCGCCCCGTGTTCATGTACGGCACGGGGGACCGATGGTTCGTCCCCGGCCTCATCCGCCAGTTGCGGGACATACCCCACGTGCTGAACGACGGGACGGCACGCCTGTCGATGATCTCGGCGGACGATCTCTCGCGCGTCGTCACCGCGTACGTGCGAGACCCCCGGCGGCTGCCCGGTCCCGCCGTGCACCACGCCGGTCACCGCGAGCCGGTACGCGCGGGCGACCTGATCACGATGCTCGCCTCCGGCCTCGGGCTGCCGCTGCTGAGTCCGGGCATGTCACTGGACGAGGCGGAGGACAGCGTCGGAGTCCTGACCCCCTGGGCATCGCGCCAGCTGTCCCTGACGGCGCTGGACCACTGGTTCCACAGCGACGCGCTCTGGTCGGCGCTCGCCCTGGACCCCGGGCCGACCGCCGACCGGGACCTGATCCGGCACCTCCCCTGGTACCGCCGGTTCGTCACCTGACTCCCGTCGCCCGTGCGACGCACCTCCGCCCCCGAACGAAGGACCACCCTTGCCGGCATCCACTCCTCCTCCCACCCTCGGCGGCCCCTCGACGACGCGCACCCCAAGGCCGGGACCCGAGCGCGTACGGCCCTGGCAGTCGGCGATGTTCAGCGTGATCGCCCCCGACGCCGTCCGCAGGCACCTGGCCCGCCCCATCCTGGAACGGCTCCGCGCGAGCGGCCTGCGCGTCGTGGGCTGGTGCCCCGCCGAGATCACCCCCGTCCACCTCGACGGCCTGTACGAACAGCAGCTCGTCTCCTCGACGCACGCGTACCGGTACCGCGCCCTCGACACGCGCTACCGGCTCGGGACCTCCATCGCCCTGCGGCTCGCACCGTCGGAGCCGGACCCCGGTCCGATCGAGGACTGGTACCGGCGCCTCAAGACGATCAAGGGCCCCTCCCATCCGGCCGACGCCACCCCGGGTTGCATCCGGCACGACTTCGGCGCCGTCAACACCGTGCTGAGCCTCCTGCACGCGTCGGACGATCCGGAACTGGCCGCACGCGAGTCGTCGATGCTCCTCGCGGACCGGGCCGGCGGGGAGCCGTCATGGCGGTCACCGGACCGACTGGACGGGTACCTCTGCCTGCTGGAGAGCACACGGGGACGCGAGGAGCGGGGGTTCCCCGAGGTGCTGAGCGAGCTGCGCGCCCGGCTCGTCACCGAGCTGTGGGAGCCGTTGGGTTCCGAGGGGCAGGCGGAAGCCCTCCGCCTGGCCGCCGACGGCCGGCTCGCCGACCCGGAGACCGGCGGCCGTCTCGGCGCCTTCCTGCCCCGGCACCTGAGCGGCGGCCGGTACGCCGCGCTGCTGTCGGCCCGGTTCGACCCCGAGGCCCCGCCCCTGGACATCGCCTGGGTACAGCGGGTGATGAGCGGGATCGGTGCGCCGTTGGACGACTGGTCCTCGGCGGTGCTGGGCACCTCGATGTTCTTCAGTCCCCGCACGGCCGGGCTTCCCGCCCTCCCGGGCGGCTCCGACGGCCGGCCCTGAGGCACCGAACACCGTGGCCACCACCGCCCCACCATCTCGGAGAGAAACCATCTGATGACAGACAACGAAATCTACTGGCATGCCGTCACCGTCCTGGGCCGGCTGGGGTACCGGCCGCACGGGGATCCGCACCCGAGCGACGTACTCGCCGAGGTGGACCTCGGGCACCTGGACCCGGATCGTCTGCACACCCATCTGGTGCACTCCAAGGTCGTACGTCTGGCACGCCACCGCCTCGACGGCACCTCCGGTGGCCCGCGTGTCCGGCACCTGCGTGAACTGATCACCGACACGGACGACCACGAGCGGCGGCGGCACGCGACCGCCGCAGAGCCCGTCCGGGACGTCGTACGGCTCGTCGCGGCCGGCGGCCTGCGACTGATGAAGGGCATGGCACAGCAGCCCCTCTACCCGTGGCCCGAGTCGCGTCACGTCGGGGACGTCGACGTGCACGCCCCGGATCTCACCGGCGCGCTTCACCTCGCGTCCGCCCTGCGCCGCCGAGGCTGGTGCTGGGACTTCAAAGAGTTCCCCTGGATCAAGAAGGACGAGGCGGGACTGGTCTACGGGCAGCTCGGGTTGCTGCTGCGGGACGGGACACGACCGGTCTCCCGCGTGGACATCCACTTCGGCGCGTACTCGGTGGGGTACGCGGGCCGCATGCCACTCGTCGGCTGGCAGGACCGCACCGTCCTGGGCGCACGGGTACGGGTGCCCGCGACGGAGACCGCGCTCGCGCTCATCGCCGCGCACGCGCTCGGCGACACCCGGCTGTCCATGAAGGACGTCAACGACATCCACCTCCTGGTCGACGACGCCACCGTCGACTGGACCTCGGTCGTCGAGACCGTACGGATCGCGGGGGCGCTCCACGCCCTGGAACAGCTTCTGGCGGCGACGGACGTGGTCTACGGCCTTCCCGCCGGTGCGCCGCGGCTGACGAGCGGCCGACGCCCGCTGCGCCCGACCGGCCTGCCGAGCGGCGTGCGCGGGGCACACTTCGGAGCGCACGCGCGCACCGACGAAACGGCCCGGGGCACGGTGGCCCCGGAGGAGGTCGCCCGCTGGGCCGCCCACTACTTCGAAGCCGACCTGCGGCCCCGCCTGGCACACCGCCCGCACGCCGCGCCGGCCCCGATGGCGGGCGGCCGGGACCGGTGCTGGCGCCTGCTCCCCGATTCCGCCTGGCCGGACGCCGCGCCCGACGAGCCGGTGCCCGACGGCGAGATCACACGGGAGACCATCGCCCCCGGCCTCGTACTGGTGCGTCTCGGGGACGCGGCGGTGGTACGCCTCGACATGTCGGCCGAAGCCGAAGCCGCCCGGCCGGAGGTCTTCCTGCCGACCCTGGACGGGCACGTCACACCCGCGAGCGTCGCCCTCGCCCGCCGACTCGCCGGGCGTGGAGCTTGACCGACCTCACCGGGCGCAGCCCCACCTGGTCACCGCGGGCACGGGCACTGTGGGGCGACTGCCTGCGCCGCGCGACGCGGGCCGCCGACTCCTGGACCGAGCGGGCCTGGCAGGGGGACGAGTCGCTCCGCGAGCAGCTCGGACGCGTCCTCGGCCTGGACCCGGCGCACCTCACCATCACCTCCGGGGTACGCGCGGCCGCCCTGACCTACGCACGGACGGAGCGGGTGATCGTCATGGAGCGGCCCGGCTTCGACGGCGCCACCTTCGCTCTGCGGGACGGCCGCAGCCGCCTGCTGCACCTCAGCTGGGAGCACCTCCTCCAGGGTGAACTGCCGGCGGGCTCCGCCCTGTGGCTGACCCACCCGGCACGCAACCCGGACGGGCGCACCCTGACCCACGCCGAACTCCGCCTGCTCACCGACCGCATCGCGCAGGGCCACCGCGTCGTCGTCAACTGCGCCTACCACTGGTACGCCCCCACGGCCACACGCCCGGAAGGAGCGGACCTGGTGGGCGGGCTGCACAAGATCGCCGGGCTGGGGGCCAGGATCGGGTGGGTCCACAGCCCGGACTACTTCGCACGGGCCCGTCCGGAGATGATCGCCACGACGCCGCCCCAGCCGTGGCAACGCGCCTGGGCGCTGTTCGCGGCCGAGGGGGGCCTGGAAGACCTGGCAGCGTGGGTGACCGGCCGGGCACGAACCGCCGTCCAGGTCTTCGGCGCGGCGGTGGGAGAGCCCTATGCCCCGCTCGTCCCCGACACCGGTCCCCATGCGCTCCTGCCACTGGCGCCCGGAACCGACGAGAAGACCGCGCGGGAGGCCCTCGCGCGCGACGGCTTCGTCCTCACCGCCGGCAGTTGCTACGGGCCGTCCCGCCCGGCCTTGAGGGCGACGTTCACGGACGTCCCGCCGTACGCGGCGGAGCGGTTCGGCCGATACGTCGCGGGCTCGCCCCTGTTCGCCCCGGCTCCTCCCGGACCGAACGGGTCCCACCCGCCCTCCGCCGACTGAACAAGGACACCGATGAACTTTCTGCAACGCATCCCCACCCAGATCCCCTTCCTGGGCTCCGTCGTCGTCACGGTCGTCGCCATCGTCTGGAACCTGGGCTTCGAGGACGCGGCGGGCCGCTTCGGCACCGTCGGCCTCGCGCTGGCGTACCTCGCGATGCTCCTCGTCTTCGAATCGCGTGTCGCCCTCAACAGCCGTGGCGCCGAGGCGCGCAGCGACGACCGCGGCACCGGGCAGGCCATCGCCTGCGCCCGACTCGTCCACGTGGCCTGCGCGCTGCTGTGGCCCGTCTCCTGGACCCACTGGCAGCTCTGGGTGGTCCTGCCGGGCCTACTCGTGATCTCCGGTGTCGTGTTGCGGCACCGGGCCATCCGCACACTGGGGCGTTTCTACTCGCGCCGCGTCCGCACCCTGGAGGACCACCAGGCGGTGACGCACGGCCCGTACCGGTTCGTACGTCACCCGGCCTACACCGGGGCGTTGCTGATGCACCTGGGCATGACCCTCTACCAGCTCAACGTCCTCAGTGTGGTCACCTTCCTGGCGCTCCTCGCACCCGCCTTCGTCTGGCGGATCCGTACCGAGGAGCGCCTGCTGATGAAGATCACCGGATACGAGGAGTACGCCCGCGGCCGACGGAGGCTGCTTCCCCTCGTCTGGTGACCGATCCCGGTCCCCACACCGGACACCCGTTGAGAACCTCTTCCGAAGGAGGCCCGATGGCCAAGCAGGCACTGCTGCTCATGGACGTGCAGCGGCACATCGTCAACCAACTCCCCGCCCCCGAGCCCTACCTGTCCACGGCCGGGTCCGCGCTCGCGGCGGCCCGCGCGGCCGACGTGCCCGTGATCCACGTGCACGTCGCGTTCCGCCCCGGACACCCCGAGATCCGGACGGGGGACAAGGCGTTCGCCCCGTTCCGCGGTACCGACCACCTCGTCATGGACAACCCCGACAGCCTGGCCCACCCCGCCGTCGCGCCGCTGCCGGGCGAACTCGTCGTGACCAAGCGCATGATCAGCGCGTTCACCGGCTCCGACCTCGACCTCCTGCTGCGGTCCCAGGACATCGACACCCTCGTCCTGGCCGGCATCTCGACCGGCGGAGCGGTCCTGTCCACCGTACGCGCGGCGGGCGACCTGCAATACCGGCAGGTGGTGCTCTCCGACGGTTGCGTCGACCTCGACACGACCGTCCACACCGTCCTCGTCGAACGGGTCTTCCCGATGCACGCGGACGTCATGACCGTGCGCGCGTGGCAGGAGTCGCTGTGACGGCACTGCGGGGGAAGACCGCCCTGATCACGGGAGGAACCGCCGGGATCGGCCTGGCCATCGCACAGGAGTTCGTCCGCGACGGCGCCCGCGTCGTCATCAACGGCCGGGACGCGGAACGGGGACGACGAGCCCTGGCGACGTTCGCCGCGCGCGACCACGTCCGGTTCTCGGAGGCCGACGTGACACGCGGCGACGCCGCCGGGGAACTCGTCGAGCGCACGGTGGCCGAGTACGGCCGACTGGACGTCCTGGTGAACAACGCGGGCGGCGCCCGCAGCGTGGGCCCCGTCGCCGACACGCAGGACGAAGACTGGGAGTACACCCTGCGGTGGAACCTGGACGCGGTCTTCCGGGCCTCCCGCGCGGCCGTGCGCCACATGGCACCCCGAGGCACGGGCCGGATCATCACGATCTCCTCGGCCGCGGGAAAGGTGCCCACCCCGCTGCTCACCGCGTACTGCACCGCGAAACACGCCGTTCACGGGTTCACCAAGTCACTGGCGGCGGAGGTCGGCACCGACGGCATCACCGTCAACGCGATCTGCCCCGCCCTGATCCGGACGGACAACCTGGCAGAGGTGGCCCGCGCCTACGCCGACCGGACCGGGATCACTTCAGAGCAGTGGATCTCCCAGTGGACATCGGCCAACGCCTTGAAACGCCCGGTCACGGCCGCGGGTGTCGCCGCGATGGCGGTGCTGCTCGCCTCGGACGCGGGCGCGGACATCACCGGCTCGATGCTCGACGTCGACGGCGGAGTGGCCCCGTACTGAGGCCCACACCCGTACCCACACGAACGGACGACCCATGTCTCACACTGTTCGCCACCCGACACGGGACACGGTGCTCGCGGTGGCGGCGCATCCGGACGACGTCGACTTCTACGCCGGCGGCACGATCGCCAAGTGGGCAGCGGGCGGCAGCGATGTCGTCCTCTGCGTGATAACGGACGGCGATGCGGGGAGCGCCGCGCCGGGAGAGCCCCGCCACGAGCTGCCCGCACGACGCCGATCCGAGCAGATCGCCGCAGCGCGGACCCTGGGCGTACGGGACGTACGCTTCCTCAACGACCTCTACCTCGACGACCTCGGCGCCACCGGCGACGGCACCACGTCCGAGGCAGGTCGGCCCTACCGGGACGGCCGCCTGACGGTGAGCACCGCCCTGCGCCGGGACCTGACGCGGGTCATCCGCCAGGTCCGACCGGGGCGCGTGGTGCTCCACTCCCCTTCGCGCGGCTGGGACGCCCTCGCCCCCTACCACCCGGACCACCTCGCCGCGGGCGAAGCCGCTCTGTGCGCCGTGTACCCGGACGCGGAGAACCCGTACGAGCATCCGGAACTGCTCGTCGAGGAAGGCCTACCGCCCTGGCAGGTCGACGAGGTGTGGCTGATGGGGCACCCCGACCCCGACCGCACCGTCGACGTCACCGAGTTCACCCCCGTCAAGATCGCCGCCCTGAGGCAGCACGCCTCGCAGTCCGACAGCTTCGGCGACGAGCTCGTCCACGCGCAGCTGGTCGCCCAAGCCGAGGCCGGAGGCCTCGCCCCCACGCGCCTGGCCGAGCGCTTCCGCGTCATCCGCCGCCGGCTGCCCCCCATCTGAGGAAGATCCATGACCTCTGACAACTCCGCCTCGACACCCCGCACCACCGCATCGGCGCAGTCGTCGTCCCGAGAGGTGACCGCCGTTCAGCACGCCATGCTGGTGACCAGTCTCAGCGCTCCGGAGGAAGGCTCGTACCTCCAGCAGAAACTGCTCGACTCCGACGAGGTGTTGTGCGCCGGGACGCTGCGCGATGCGCTGGCCGCGCTCACGGACCGCCATCCGATGCTGCGCACCGGCTTCGACATGAGTTCCCCCTCGCACCCCGTCCAGCGGACCGGGCCCGCAGGAGATTTCCGGCCGGCACCGCAGGAGCACGACTGGCGGGGCTGCGACCGGAAGGAAGCCGACCGGAGACTGGCAGGGCTGCTGAGGGAGGACCGCCGCCGGGGGTTCGACTTCGCGGCCGGCCCTCCCACCCGGTTCCATCTGGTCCACCGCGGCGAGCGCTCCTCCACGCTGCTGTGGACCTCGCACCACGCACTGCTGGACGGGCGGAGCTACGCCCCGCTCCTCGCCGAGCTGATGGAGCTCTACGCGGCCTGCGCCGACGGGGCGGAAGCCGGCGCCGCGGTGTCCCGCGCACCGTTCACGGCGTACGTCGACTGGGCCGAACGGCGGGACACCCGGGGCGAGGCAGCGGCCTGGTCGCGTGCCCTCGCCCCGGTGCGCGGGGCCACTCCCCTGGGCCCCCGCACCGGCCGTGACGAAGGAGCGGAGCCCGTCTTCCGGACGGTGACCGTTTCCCTGCCGAAGACGTTCGCCGTCGCCTGTGACAGGACGCGGATGCCGCTCAACGACCTGGTGCACGCCGCCTGGGCGCTGCTGCTGCACCGGCTGTCGGCGGAGCGGGACGTCGTGCTGGGCTCGACGCGGACCTGCCGTGCCTTCCACCCCGACGGCCGGGACATGGTGGGACCGCTCATCAACACCGTCCCGCTGCGCAGCACGATCGGGGAGCACACCACCGTCCGCGGGCTCGTCCGCGTCCTGCGCTCCCGCGCGAGGCAGATGCGTCCCTGGGTGCACACCCCGCTGCCCCGCATCCGGGCGGCCGTCGATTGGCCCGCCGACCAGCCGCTGTTCGAGACCGTCGTGATGTACGACGACGACACGGCCCGGTCGCGACTGCGCTCCCTCGGCGGGCCCTGGGCCGGGCGGTCCTTCCGTCTCGTGGAACAGGCCGGCTTCCCACTGACCCTGTGCGTGCGCCGGCACGGAGACCTGTCCCTGGCCCTCACGCACGACAGGCGACACTGGTCGGACGAGTCGGCGGACGGGTTCCTCGACCAGGTGGTGTCGAACCTGCTCGCGATGGCCGCCAGGCCGGGAGCCCGGGTCCGGGACCTGCCGCATCGTGCCGGGCACGTCCGAAGTGCCGCCACCGTCCGGGTCCCGACGGCGCTGCGCCGACTCGTCGCGGCCGCGGACGACGGCCCGCTCGTCCTGTGCGGCCTCGTCGTCGCCTTCCTCCTCGGGCAGGAGGGACACCAGGACACCGTCGGCTGTGTGCTGCGTGCCGCGGACGACCCGGAGGGCACGGAGCACGAGGTCACGCTGGACCTGGCGGACATACCCGCCGGTACGACGGCGGGCGGGCTTCACCGGCTGGTGCGGCGGGCCCTCGGGACGGGCCTGCCCGCCCTCGTCGGCGCGGCCGGGCACGGCCTGGTACTGGAATCCGCGGCCGGGACGTTCAGGATCACGGCCGACGCCTCGGGCATCCGCTGCCGCACGTCCGACGACGGCCGGCCGGACGAGGGGACGAGCCGCCGGCTCGCACGGTTCCTGCGGAGTGTGCGGAGTCCGGCGACCGACGTCACCCGGATCCCCCTGGTGACGGCGTCGGAGCGGATACGGCTGCTGGAGCAGGGCCGCGGCACCGCCGACGGCCCGCCTCCGGGCACCTGCGTCACGGCACTCGTCAGCGCACAGGCCCGCCGCAGGCCCCACGCGCCCGCGGTGCGGACCGGCGGGGTGACGTGGACCTACGGCGAGCTGGAGGAACGGACATCGCGGCTCGCGGGCGTGCTGACCACGCGGGGCGTCGGCCCCGGGGAGCTCGTGGGCGTCTGCCTGGACCGATCGCCGGACCTCGTGGCGGTGCTCCTCGCCGTACTCCGGGCAGGCGCCGGCTACGTGCCGTTGGACCCGGAGCACCCACCGGCACGTCTCGCCGGCATCGTGGCGGACACCCACATGCGGCTGCTGGTGAGCCGGTCCGGACTGCTCCGGGACGGGTGCCCCGGTGAGGTGCCCGTCCTGGAGCTCGACACCGAAGCCGACCGGATCGCGGCACGGACGGCGACCGACGTCCCCGACAGGGCCGCTCCCGACGCCACTGCCTACGTCCTGCACACCTCCGGCTCCACGGGACGCCCCAAGGGGGTCGAAGTCGGACACGGCGCGCTGGCCAACCTGTTGCACTCCATGGCCGAAGTCCCCGGCTGCACCGAACGCGACCACATGCTGTCGGTGACCACCGTGTGCTTCGACATCGCGGCACTGGAGCTCTTCCTCCCCCTGACCCGGGGCGGCACGGTGACGATCGCCACGGCCGCGGAGACCCGGGACGGCTTCCTCCTGAAAGCCCGTCTGGAAGCCGAGCGTCCGAGCCTGATGCAGGCCACACCGGCGACGTGGCGAGCCCTGATCCACGCGGGCTGGACCGGACACCCCGATCTCACCGTGCTGTGCGGCGGGGAACAACTGCATCAGGACCTGGCCCGGGAACTGTGCGCCAGAGCGGGGCGGGTGTGGAACGTCTACGGACCGACCGAGACCACCATCTGGTCGTCCATCGCACCGGTGCGGCCGGGTACGCCCGTACACATCGGACGACCCATCGGACGGACCCGCTTCCACGTGGTGGACCGCTGGGACCGCCTGGTGCCGCCGGGCACGGCGGGGGAACTGCTGATCGGCGGCGCCGGCGTGGCCACGGGGTATCTGGGCCGCCCCGACCTGACCCGTACGCGGTTCGTGCCCGACCCGATCGATCCGGCGGGCGGCCGGGTCTTCCGTACGGGGGACCTCGTCTCCCGCGCGGCGGACGGGAACCTCTTCCACCTGGGCCGTACGGACGGTCAGGTCAAGGTCAGGGGCTTCCGGGTGGAGCTCGGCGAAGTGGAGACGGCGCTGCGTGAACACCCCGCCGTCTCCGACGCCGCCGTGTCCGCGCACACCTCCGGCGACGACGGACACCTGATGGCACACCTCGTTCTCGCCGATGCCGATGCCGATGCCGATGCCGGTGCCGGATCCGGGGCCGGTGCCGGTGCCGGACCCCCCGCCGTGGCCCTCGGCGCCCTGGCGAAGGAACTCCGCGCGCACCTTTCGGCCCGACTCCCCGCCTACATGGTGCCCTCCCACTACGTCCCCGTCCCCGCACTGCCGTTGACCTCGAACGGAAAGCTGGACCGCAAGGCCCTGACATCTCCCCCCGCCAGACGGCCCCGTCCCGCCGAACCCGCCGGGACCGCGCACCATGCGTCCGCCCGCGACGTCGAACGCGTCATCGGCGCGATCTGGTGCGAGGTCCTGGGCCTGGACACGGTGCCCCCGGACGACGGCTTCTTCGACCTGGGCGGTACCTCCCTCCAGCTGATGCTGGTGACACGGCGTCTACGGGACTCCCTCGCCCCGTCCTTGAGGCACACGGACGTGCTCCGGCATTCGACGGTCCGGTCCCTGGCCGACCACGTGCGCGGCGAGCGGTCCGGCCAGGGACGGGTGCGGCCCGTGCGCAGCCTCCATGCCTCGCGAACGGCGCTGGCGGCCGGCCGGAGGCGCTGACCGTCCCCGCGCTCCGTGAGGAACACAGGCCGGATCGGCACACCTCCCGACCCACACCAAGGAAGTGCGACATGCACGAAGAAGAACACGCCAACCCCACAGACATCGCCGTCATCGGCATGGCCGGGCGCTTCCCCGGTGCCGACTCGGTCACGGCCTTCTGGGACGGCCTTCGGGCCGGCCGCGAGGCCACGCGCTTCCTCACCGAAGAGGAACTGCTCGCCGCGGGCGTCACCCCCGAGACCCTCGCCGATCCGCACTACGTCAGGGCGGTGCAGGGCCTGGCCGACATCTCGCGGTTCGACGCCGAGCACTTCGGCATCCCGGCGGACGAAGCCGAGATCCTCGACCCTCAGCACCGGCTGTTCCTGGAGTGCTCGGCGGCCGCCCTGGAGGACGCCGGATGCGACCCGGCCTCGTACCACGGCGCCATCGGCGTGTACGCCGGAGCCGGCGCGAACACGTACCTGCGGCACCAACTGGGCGAACGCTGGCGCACCGCGACCGTTCCGGGGCGCTACCGGCTGTCCATCGCCAACGACAAGGACTTCCTGGCCACCCGTGTCGCACACCGGCTGGACCTGCGCGGTCCGGCGATCGGTGTGAGCACCGCCTGCTCGACGTCCCTCGTCGCGTTGCACACGGCGGTGCTGGGACTGCTCGCCGGTGACTGCGACGTGGCCCTCGCCGGAGCGGTCCACCTGGTCGTCCCACACGGCCGCGGGTACACCCACCACAACGGCATGATCTTCTCCCCGGACGGCCGGTGCCGCTCCTTCGACCGGGCGGCCGGCGGCACGGTCGTCGGCGAGGGCGTGGCCGCGGTCATCCTCAAACCGCTGGCCCTCGCCCTGGAGGACGGGGACTTCGTACATGCCGTGATCAAGGGCACGGCCGTCAACAACGACGGTTCCGGCAAGATCGGTTACACCGCCCCCGGGATCGAGGGGCAGGCACGGGTCATCCGAGCCGCTCTGGACGCCGCACGGTGCACCGCCGACTCACTCTCGTACGTGGAGGCGCACGGAACCGCCACGTCCCTGGGAGATCCGGCCGAAGTGGCCGCACTCAACGAGGTGTTCGGACCGGGAACTCCGCGGTCCTGCGCCCTGGGATCCGTGAAGACGAACATCGGCCACCTGGACGTGGCCGCCGGCATGGCCGGGCTCATCAAGACGGTGCTGATGCTCCGGCACCGGGAACTCGTCCCCAGTCTGCACTTCCGGGAGGCGAACCCGAAGATCGACTTCGATGCCGGCCCGTTCTACGTGAACACCCGTCATCGAGCCTGGACGCAGACGGGACGCCCGCTGCGCGCCGGGGTGAGCTCGTTCGGCATCGGTGGCACCAACGCCCACGTGATCCTCGAAGAACCTCCGGTCCGGCCGAACGGCGACCCGGGCGGGGCCGGCGAGTTGCTGGTGCTGTCGGCGACCACCCCCACGGCACTCCACCGCATGACACAGGAGATCGCCGACCATCTGCGCGAGCATCCGGACCTGCCGCTGGGTGAGGTGGCCCGGACGCTCGCCGAGGGACGCACGGCCCGCCCCTACCGGCGCGCCCTCGTCGCCAAGGACCTCTGGACCGCCGCACTCGGGCTGCCGCTCACCCCCGTCATGCACGCCCCGGAGCACGAACCCGGCCTGCTGTTCGTCCTCGACGACCGGATCTCCTGCCCGCGCGAACCGCTGGCGGACCTCTACGAGCAGAGCGGCGTGTTCCGGGCGGCAGTCGACGCCTGTCTGGACACCGCACACCCGGGTCCCGCCGACGGACGGAACGCGTTGTCGGCCGAAGACCGTCGCGCCGACTTCGTGGGCCAGTACGCCCTGGCGTGCCTGTGGCGGTCGTGGGGGGTGGAGCCCCAAGCCATCGTGGGCACGGGCACCGGCGAATGGGTCGCCGCGGCTCTTGCCGGGGTGCTCGGCCCACGCCGTGCGCTCGACGCCATGACCACCGGCGGGGCCCCGACACCGCTCCGGGCGCGGGAGGTACCGGTCCTGTCACGGTCGGAGCGTCCCTGCGAGGGGAACGAGACGCCGCTACCGGGGCAGACGGACGAATCGTGGGCCCAGGTGGCGACCGGCCGGGCTCAGGTCGTGCGGCTCGCCGTCTGTCCGACGGGGTACGAGACCGGAACCGATGCCGCCGGCCTGCGGTCCGCGCTCCTGACGAAACTGGGAGACCTCTGGAGCCGTGGCCGGCACGTCGATTGGCGTGCCGTCTTCGCGGACGGGAACCACAGGCGGGTGCAGCTGCCGACCTACCCGTTCGAGCGTCGGCGCTACTGGGCAGGACCCGGAACCGCCGCACGGGAAGCCACCTCCCCGATGTCCGCCGCCGAGTCCCCCGGCCCGGAAGACGCCGCGGCGCCGTCCCTCACACGGTTCGTGCAGGACGCCGTGGCCGAGGTCCTGGCCCTGCGACCGGGAAGCCTGCCCGACCCGGACGTGGAGCTCGCGGACCTGGGGCTCGACTCCCTGGCCACGATCGAGCTGGTGGCCGGTCTCGCCGGGCGGCTGGAGTGCGACCTGCCGATGCCCGCCCAGGAATCCGACACCACCATCCGCGACATCGCGGAAGCGTTCGGCCGCTGCGTTTCCCATCCCCACCCGTGACACCTCCGGCACCTCGAGAGGAAGTTCTCATGTCCGAATTTCTGACGGCAGCGCCCCCTGTGCGCTACAGCATCACCGGGTCCGGTCCGGGGCTGCTTTTCCTCCATGGAACGGGCGGAACCGCGGAGGCTTGCTGGGGGCACTTCGCCCGACAGTTCGCGGACGATCGGACCATCATGATGGTGGACTATTCCGGAACGGGGCAGGAAGTCGACAAGAACGAGCCACTGACCCTCGAATTCCTGGCCGCGCAGGTGGCTGCTGTGATTCGCTCGACGGCCGGCGGTCCCGTCGATGTCGTCGGCTTGTCCCTGGGAGCGGAGATCGCTGCCGTCACCGCCGCCGAGTACCCCGACCTGGTTCGGCGGACAGTCCTCATCGGGGGCTGGCTCAGCGCCGACGACTCTCGCCAGATCTTCAATTTCGACTTTTGGCGACGCCTGCTGCGAAGTGACAGCGAACTGTTCAGCAGATTCCTCTTCCTGACCGGCCTGAGTCCCGGATGCCTTGGTTCTTTCAGTACGCAGCAGCTGGAGGAGATGGTCGCCGGATCGTCACTCGCGCCGGACACGGATCGTCAAATAGCTCTTGACATGTGCGCGGACCTCAGCAGTCGGGCGCCCCTCGTCGGAAGTCCGACTCTCGTCGTGGGACTCACCCGGGACCACATGGTGCCCGTCGAGCACAGCCGTGAGCTCCACGCCGCGATTCCCGGGAGCGAATACGCGGAGATCGACTCGGGCCACGTCGTCGTCTACGAGCGACCCGACGAGCTGGCTGACGTTCTGCTCAAGTTCCTGACCAAAGAATGAAAGAAAAGGAGAAGCATATGGGTGACAAGAACTATACCGCGGGTGACGTCGGCGCCTATTACGATCAACTTGCGGCCGAAGACGTCCGGCTGTTCGGCCAGAGCATCCATCACGGGATATGGGAGGCGGATTCGGACTCGTTCACCATGGCACAGGACCGGCTCACCGATATGGTCGGCGAGAAACTGAACCTCCGGCCGGGGTCGAGACTGCTCGATGTGGGATGCGGCAACGGACGCCCGGCGATCCGACTGGCGACGGGCGCGAATTGCAAAGTGACCGGAGTGACGGTGAGCCGGTGTGAGGTGGAGCTCGCGACACGGTCCGCGGCGAAGATCTCCACCCCTGATGAGCTCGACGCGGATTTCATGTTCGCAGACGCGTCGCGCCTTCCGTTCGCCGGCAGCGTATTCGACGCCGCGCTGGCCATCGAATCGGTAATCCACTTCCCCGACAAAATCGAACCGCTGCGAGAGGTCTACCGGGTTCTTCGCCCCGGGGGGCTTTTCGTAGTGGCGGACATCACGCGCATCGAACACATTCCGGCCTCTGTAGAGAAGGAGGCCTCGGACCCTGCCCTGCCGATCGACATTCCGGAAACCGCCGAGGGGCTGTGCACGGCCATCGAAGGTGCGGGATTCTCGGTGCTGGAGGTGGTCGATCTGTCGGACAAGGCGCGCCGGAGTTACGACGAGTTCCTGGCTCCGCTCTCCAGGCCAGAAGCAGAAGGCATGGATCCTGAACTCGTCGAACGGATGAGGAAGGGAATTCCCAAGTATGTCGCTCTCGCGCGCCAGTACTTCGGGTACGGCATTATCGTGGCTCGTAAACCCGAAGGGAACTGAGTCCGACCGAGGATCACGGCCTTGCGGGGACCGAAACCCGGGACGGTGATCAGCTCGCGCGCCCCGGGCACCCGCGGCGCGGGCACCCGCGCCGCGGGCCCGGCCCGGGCGGCCCGCCCGGGCCGGGAGTGTCCGCTTGGCGGGGAGGAAGTTGCACAATCGAGAGTGAGGAGCGCTGCATCCGCGCTCCGACTGGAGGGCGGTCAGATGCCTGGGACCCGGTCTCGTTCGCGCTATGTCCCGGACAAGGGACTCACCACCCGCATGGTGACGACCATGTTCTTCATCGGGCTGCTCTACGTCGTGTTCGTGGGCGCCCTGCTGGCCCTTCTCCGGAGCTCGTGGCCCACCATTCTGGTGATCGCGGGTGGTCTGTTCGTCGCGCAGTTCTGGTTCAGTGACCGGATCGCCGCCGCCAGCATGGGTGCCCGCGAGGTCACCCAGGAGCAGGCGCCCGAGCTGCACGGTGCGGTGGACCGTATCTGCGCCCTCGCCGACATGCCCAAGCCCCGGGTCGCGATCGCCGACATCGACGTACCGAACGCCTTCGCCATCGGCCGGAACGAGCGCACCGCACTCGTCTGCGTCACCACGGGGCTGCTGCGCCGCCTGGAGCCGGAGGAGCTGGAGGGCGTCCTCGCGCACGAGCTGTCGCACGTCGCCCATCGCGACGTCGCGGTGATGACCGTCGCGTCGTTCCTCGGTGTCCTCGCGGGAATCATGACCCGCATCGCGGTCTACAGCGGACTCGGCCGCAACAGCCGCGACAGCAACGCCGCCGTCGTGGCGCTCCTGATACCCCTGGTCAGCGCCGTCGTCTACATGATCAGCTTTCTGCTGACGCGGCTGCTGTCCCGCTACCGCGAGCTGTCGGCCGACCGCGCAGCCGCGCTGCTGACCGGTCGGCCGTCGGCGCTCGCCTCCGCACTCACCAAGGTGACCGGCGAGATGGCGCGGATCCCGAGCCGGGACCTGCGCCAGGCGGAGCCGTTCAACGCGTTCTGGTTCGCGCCCGCGTTTTCGTCGAAGGAAAGCCTGAGCAGGCTGCTCTCCTCCCACCCCACGCTGGAGGAGCGGTTGGACCGGCTGGGCAGGATCGCGGCGCAGCTCGGCCGTCCCTGACCGGCCGGGCGCATCACCGGCAACGGAGGTTCGTACCGTGGGACTCCTCGACGCCATCCTCGGCCGCAGCAAGCCGGTACTTCCCGACCTGGACCGGCTCTTCGGCCTGCCCGCCGCCGCGATCACCCTTGAGGCGGGTGCCGGGTTCGCTCCGACCGGCGTCGGCTCGGTGTGCTTCGCCAGTGTCGAAGGCGGTGCCTTCGCCCGGCTCCAGGAGGACGTGCGGGAGCTGCTCGACGCCGATACCGGCAGCGGGGGCAGACCGGTCGAGTTCAGCCGGGACGCGTACGGCTACACCTGGCTCCTCGCCCGGCACCCTGCCGACGACACCGCCTCCTTGGTCAACGACCTGCACGCCGTCAACGCCCTCCTCCAGGACGCCGGCTTCGGTCCGCAGCTCCTCTGTTCCCTGATGGGTTTCCACGGTGCGGCGTCGGAGCGTGCTCTGGCCCTGGTCTACCTGTACAAGAGCGGCACTTTCTACCCGTTCGCGCCGCTTCCCGGACCGGCCGGGGAGACCGGCAAGCGTGACAGCGTCACGGAATTGCAGATCAGGGCGCTGCTCGCGGACGACCTGCCGATAGAGCCGGACCTCAGCCGCTGGTTCCCGGTGTGGGGCGCTCCTGGGCTCGGCTGAGCCCGAGGCGCTCCAGCAGCGCGGGAACGTCGGCGAAGGAGTCGAGGACGTGGTCCGGTGTGCCGTTGGCCGCCCGGTGCGTCTCGGGCAGGTACTTGCCCGTCCTGACGAGTACACCGCCGATTCCATGGCGCTGGGCCGCCAGCACATCGGATTCGATGTCGTCGCCCACCATGAGCGCTTCGGACGGGGTGGCGCCGAGGTGTGCGAGGGCGGAGGCGAAGAACGCCGCGGCCGGTTTGCCGGTGATCTCCGCCTCGACCCGGGCGGCCCGTTCCAGCCCCAGGAGGAAGGCCCCGGTGTCGAGGTCGAGGCCGGTCCCGGTGCGCCAGTACAGGTTCCGGTGCATGGCCACGAGCCGGGCACCACGTTGCAGATGCCGGAAGACCCGGTTCAGGGCCTCGTAGCCGAACGTTCCGCCCGCTCCCCCGAAGACGATCACATCCGGTTCCCCCGTCCCTTCGTCGACGAGCGTCACACCCGCGAGGTCGTCGCGGACGTCCCCGGTGTTGACCAGGAGACAGCGGGCACCCGGGTAGCGCTCACGCAGGTATGCGGCGGTGACGGCGGGTGCGGTCAGGATGTCGTCGACGCTGACGGGGAAGCCCGCTGCGGCCAGTGTCGCCGCGATCGAGGCACGGGTCCGCGAGGTGTTGTTGGTGACCAGCGCCAGCGGAATGCCCTCCGAACGGAGCTGCCGCATGGCGTGCACGGCACCGGGCAGCGGCTCCCAGGACACCGTGAGCACACCGTCGATGTCGATCAGGACCGCTCCGATTCGTTCCATACGACCGACCGTCCCCGACTTGCGCAGAAGCCGCAAATGGGCTTGCTTCGGAGTAGGTGGGTACGAGGTTTCCTTCACCCCTACGCAGGGAGTGGACCACCGTGATGTTCACCGATCGCACGGACGCAGGACAGCAGCTCGCCGGGGCGCTCCGTCACCTGGTGAGGGAGGATCCCGTCGTCCTGGGACTGCCCCGGGGCGGAGTCCCGGTGGCCTTCCAGGTGGCGCGGGCGCTGGGTGCCCCGCTCGACGTGATCGTCGTGCGCAAGCTCGGGGTCCCCTCCCACCGCGAACTGGGATTCGGCGCCGTCGGCGAGGGCGGCGTGCGGGTCATCAGTGACGACATCGTCCGCCTCAGCCGGGTCGGGCAGGAGGATCTCGCAGCGGTCGAGCGCGCCGAGACGGCAGCGCTCGCCGGTCAGGCGCGGCGGTTCCGCGGCGACCGGCCGCGCGTACCGCTCGACGGGCGGTCGGTGATCGTGGTGGACGACGGGATCGCGACCGGCGCGACGGCCGCGGCGGCATGCGAGGTCGTACGGGCGCAGGGTGCGGCCCGCGTGGTGCTGGCCGTTCCGGTGGCACCACCGGACGCGGTCGCCCGTCTGCGCGCCCAGGCCGACGAACTGGTCTGCCTGTCCACACCGCGCGCCTTCCGCGCTGTCGGCGAGTGGTACCGGGACTTCACCCAGACCCCCGACGAAGAGGTCCTCGCCCTGCTCGCACAAGCCGCCGACCGCGCCGACCGCGCCGTAACGCGCCCGCCCGCCCGGGCCTCCGAGGTGGTGGTGCACGCGGACGGCGTCAGGCTGGCCGGAGACCTCGCGGTGCCGGAGGGCGCGGGTGCGGTCGTCATGTTCGCCCATGGCTCCGGCAGCAGCCGCCACAGCCCGCGCAACCGGTCGGTGGCGGCGACCCTGAACCTGGCGGGCCTGGGCACCCTGCTCTTCGACCTGCTCACACCGGCGGAGGAAACCGAACGCGCGAACGTCTTCGACATCGAAACCCTCGGCCGGAGGCTGGCGGACGCCACCCGCTGGCTGCGGCACCTCCGGTCCGTCCCGATCGGCTACTTCGGAGCGAGCACCGGCGCCGCGGCGGCGTTGTGGGCCGCCGGTTCCGCCGACGCGGACATCGGCGCCCTGGTCTCCCGTGGCGGCCGCCCCGACCTCGCCGGGCCACGGCTCGCCGACGTACGGGCACCCACACTCCTCATCGTGGGCGGCCTCGACACGACGGTGCTCGGCCTCAACCGGCAGGCCCAGCGGAATCTGCGCTGCGAGAACCGACTCGACATCATCCCCGGCGCCACGCATCTCTTCGAGGAGCCGGGAGCACTGGACGAAGTGGCCGCCCTTGCCCGGGACTGGTTCACGAAGCACCTGGTGACGGGGGCCGGGTAGCGCCGTCGGCCGGCGATGGGTCCTCGGCGCCGCGACGGGGTGCACGCGCGGAGCCGGCTCCCGCCGCCGACGGCCCGGCAGGGGCGGGGGTCGGGCGAGCGGGTGTGGCACGGGGGGCCACGGGGGCATCGGGCATTGCCCTCGGTCTCGTACCGCGCTGCCGTCGCTCGGCGACCGGGGATACGTGGTGGCCGGTGGTGGGAGAATCGCAAGGGTGACGACGAGAACGAGTGACATCGAGACGGCGGCCGGTGTGCTGCGCGCCGGTGGCCTGGTGGCCTTGCCGACCGAGACCGTCTACGGCCTTGGCGCCAACGCCGAGGACGCCGCCGCGGTCGCGCGGATCTTCCAGGTCAAGGGGCGCCCGCCCACCCATCCGCTGATCGTCCACATCGGCGGCGCGGAGCAGCTGGACGACTGGGTCGAGGACGTGCCCGCGACGGCACGCCTGCTGGCCGAACACTTCTGGCCGGGCCCGCTGACGCTGGTCCTCCGGCGCGGTCCACGCGTGCCCCTCGAAGCCACCGGCGGACTGGAGACGGTGGCCGTACGGGTGCCCGACCATCCTGTCGCGCTCGCGCTGCTGTCGGTGTTCGGCGGAGGGGTGACGGCCCCGTCGGCCAACCGGTTCGGCGCGGTCAGCCCCACCACGGCGGACGATGTCCGCACGGAGCTCGGCGACGGGGTCGACTTCGTCCTGGACGGCGGCCCCTGCGAGGTCGGCGTCGAGTCGACCATCGTCGACGTCACCGGCGACACCCCGACGATCCTGAGGCCCGGAGGGGTGACGCGCGAGGGCCTCGAAGCGGTGCTGGGCCGCCCGCTCGCGGTCCCCGCGACGAGCCGTGTCAGGGTGCCGGGCCAGCATCCGTCGCACTACGCGCCGAGCGCGCGGGTCGTCTTGGTGGAGCCCGAGAAGACCGTCACCGAGGCAGAGACCGCCCAGGAACTCGGGCAGAAGGTGGGAGTCCTCCTTCCCCCCGTCCTCGCCGGAACCCCGGTCAAGGCACACGCCGTGGTGGAGGTCCCCGGATCGATGGCCGCCTACGCGCGTGGGCTGTACGGGTACCTGCGCGAACTCGACCAGCTCGGGTGCGACCTGATCGTCGCCTCCTTGCCCGAGGAGGAGGGGCTGGGACTGGCAATCGCCAACCGGCTCCGCCGCGCGGGGGGACCCCGGCCTTCCTGAGCCGCCCCACCCTCTTCGCCCCGGGCCGCTACGTCTGCGGGGACCACCGGGGGCACTGGCCTCGGGGGGTGAGGGCGGCCCGCGAGGTACTCGCCGGCCTCAAGGCTGCCGGGACGTCCTGACGGACGTCCCCGCTCGCTCCGTCGTGTCGCTACCAGCCTGCGGTTCCCGGACCGCCCTTGAACGGGCCCAGGATCTCGCCGGTGATCCAGCCACCGTAGAAGTCACCGGGCTGCGCCCGCACGCTCTCACCGTCCACAGTGCAGAGATCGACTTTCCCCGGATAGAAGGCCAGGTGACCGGCGAGGGCTGCGAACCCCGGTGCGGGAGACTCGTAGCTCCAAGCCGCCTGTGGGAGAACGCACCCGTCCACGGTCAGGGTCCAGTACGTGGCCAGCCCCTTCCATTCGCAGAACGTCGTGGCCTGCGAACGGGACAACAAGGCGGTTCGCACATCGTTGCGCGGCACGTAGAAGACCGGCGGATGACTTGTTTCCAGCACGCGGCGACACGCCTGGGAGTCGGCGAGGGTCACCCCGCGATGCATGATCACCACGCGCCGCTGATCCAGTTCCACACGCGGTGGTCGCGGATAGTCCCAAACCGATTCCGCGGGCAGTGGTCCACCTGGGCGCCGAGTCTCACTCATCGCAGTCACCTCCTCTCATCTTCCGTCTTCTTCTTGGCGGTGGATGCGCCTGCGGAGTCGTCTTCTGCGCCGGCGTGGACGCGAAACCCTCTGACACCCCGGGGTCGAAAGGCCCAGCCGGTGCCGCGTTCAATCAACTCCACAGGATCTGGTGTGTGAACGATGACGACGAGCCGGTCTTCAGACGAAGCAAGTGGGGCACGAACCGCTACTACTACAACCCTCGCAATCCCCTCGGGCTCACGCTGATCGTCATCAGCCTGCTGTTCGCCGGTACGGCGTTGATCCTCATGGCCAACCGCGCCGGCCCCTTCAGGCCACCGCCCGATCCCGCGCCATGGAGCCCGCCACCGTTCAACTACTCCTGGCCGCCGTATTCGAGCCCGACTGCGCCCGCTCCGACACCGGACACGACAAGCACGCCGGAACCGTGACGCCAACAGATCCTCGTCCGCCTCGCGGGGCCGGCCCCGCCCCAGGCTCTGGCCGACCTGCCCCGCCGTCTCGCGGATCTGGTCGGAGACCAGCGCCGCCTTCTCGGCGGCATGGCCCTTGACGGCAGCGGTCTTCTCCTTGATCTCGGCCAGGTCGGCCTTGACGCTGTCGATGGCCTGCTCGGGAGTCGGGGTACCGGCCTGGGCGATCTGCCTCTTTCCGGCCAGGGCGGTCACGGCCGCCACGATCCCCAGGACCCCGGTGATGATGAGGGGTGGACGCCCGCACCGGCAGAACCAGCGTGAGAGCGGCGATACAGGCTGCCGCTCTACCGTGCTCATGATGGGACACCTTGCCTTTCGTCAATCTGCTGGAACGGGCGACGCGTCAGTCAGGTGCTCTACTCGGCACTGATGGTTTCCTGAACGGGGAGTTGGGCGCTGCGCTTGACCGGGTCGATGCCGTTCCGGGTTCGAGGGTGGTCATGTCGTCGTCACGGCGCGCCCACCCCGCGAGCACGCCCGCACCCGCGCGCAGGCGGCGTTGTGCGAAAGGTGGCTCAGCAGCCCGGGAGGCGACCTCACACGGCCATGATGTACTGGGCCGCGCCCTCGGTCGGCGGCCGGCGGCGACGCCGGAGTGGCCGTGCCGTGCCGGCCTCACGGCGAGTCGTGTTCACGCATGAATCAGTGCTGCGTGCGGCGGTGGTCGCCGTCGCTCCACGCACGGGTGTCGCGGGGCGCGACGTAGGGCTCCTCGTCCTCAGGCAGTCCGCCGGCGATCGCGCGCTGCCGGGCCAGTTCAGCATCGAACTGAACTCCAGCCCGAGGAGAATCGCGAGGTTGGTGATCCACAGCCACACGAGGAAGATGATCACGCCTGCGAGGGCGCCGTAGGTCTTGTTGTAGGAAGCGAAGTTCGCGACGTAGAGCGCGAAGCCTGCCGAGGCGGCCATCCAGATCACCAGCGCGAGGAGGCTGCCCGGCGTCACCCACTCGAAGCCGCGGCCCTTCGCGTTCGGCGCGGCCCAGTAGAGAATCGCGATCATGATGGTGACAAGGAGGACCAGCACCGGCCACTTCGCGATGGACCACACGGTCAGGGCGGTGTCCCCGAAGCCCGGGGCGGCGCCCGCCTGCCGGGCGAGAGAGCCGGAGAAGACGACGATGAGCGCACTGGCGCAGGCCAGAACCATCAGCGTGACGGTGAGAGCAAGGCGCAGCGAGAGGACCCTCCACACCGGGCGACCTTCGGGCATGTCGTAGACGGCGTTCGAGGAGCGGATGAACGCCGCGATGTAGCCGGACGCCGACCACACGGCGACGACGAGGCCGACGACAGCAAGGAGCGATCCGACGCCGGAATGGCCCCGGAGCTGCTGTACGGCGTCGGTGATCACGCCCCGCGCCGAGCCGGGTGCCAGTTTCTGCAGGCTGTCGAGGACCTGCTTCGTCGCGGACTCCCCCGCGATGCCCAGCAGGGACACCAACACGACCAGGGCGGGGAAGAGGGCGAGGACTCCGTAGTAGGTCAGCGCCGCAGCCCGATCGGCGAGCTCGTCGTCCTTGAACTCCTTCACGGTGCCGCGCAGCACGGCCTTCCAGGACCGCTCGGGCAGCTCGGTGGGCCGATCGGGTGCACGCTCCTCCACCTGCGGATCCGGGCCCGCCGCGTTCTCGTGACCGGCGCCCCGGCGATCGTCGTTCCCACCTGATCCAGGCTTCGGTGTGCGTGTCATACCCTGCGACTTTCCAGCGCGGCGCCACTCATGTCCGCGAGGGCACACGAGAACCCGGGCCTTGCCCGCAGGGGCGCCTGGGCTGCCCGCGTCTCGGTGGTGTCCGCCCACACCATCCGGGACGCGGGGCAGCCAAGCCCCGCAGGCCTCGGGACGCGGCCGACGCAGGGAAAGAGGAGACCGTCCCTCGAACGGCCGAGCGCACACGGGGGTGAGCAGGGAGCACAGAGGGCGTACGGAAGTACATCCGGTGGTGCGGGTGTGTCGGTCGGCGCTGCCTCCCGTTGATCACGGTTGGGATGATCACCGGTGGCCTTCACAGGGGCTGCCGCTCCCTTTCCAGCCCGGCCGCTCATGCACATCGGAGGCATGCCTCCGTGCCGACAGGCACGGCTGTCTGGTCTCGACGGCCCCCTGCCCGTGTACACCGCGTCATACAACGCCAAGGCGCTTTTGTCGCGGTGGTCCCGCCGGACCAGCGGTGCGAACACCTCGGACACGAACTCTTCCAACCGAACCCGCGCCGGCACACACCCCCCAGCGTTGATACAGCCGGCGAACCGGCACGCACCCCACGTGACAAGACCGGCCGGCAGTGCGCTGCCGGGCTGTGGCAGTCGCGGATTGCGGGGTCCGGCGGGCTGTGTCAGCGTGGTGAGCCGGAAGCTCGGGGATGTCAGGGGCGGGGACGACCCGAGGAATCCCGGACGAAGGGAAACCCATGAGGCCCATTCCGAGTACTGCCGTGAGCGCGGCCGCAGCGCTGGTCCTGTCCGTCGGCGGAGCTTCCGCCGCCTTCGCGGCCGATCCGAGCCCCAACGCGAGTGCCGCGGCTGCGCAGTTGTGCACCGACCTGAACAAACTCCGCTCCGACGCGACGGCGCTGTCCGGACTGAGCCCGTCGTCGACGAAGGACCAGGCCAAGAGCGCGTACAACGCCGTCAAGGACGGCTGGGACACGGTCTCGAAGTCCACGGCGACATGGAGTGCGGCGCAGAAGGAGGCCGTGAAGTCCGCGGCGGACGGGCTGAAGAAGACCTGGGACGACCTGCCGGGCGACGCTACCGGCGCCGAAGCCGCCGCCAAGATGAAGCCGCAGGCCCAGATGCTGGACAGCGCGGTGAAGTCCGCCCGGACCGGCCTGAAGTGCCCGGGCTGACCGTACTCGGACCCGTGACGGTGATCCCCGCGGCGTGTGACCACGCCGCGGGGATCACCCGGTCCTCCGGACTTTCGGAACCGTACGGCCCCAAGTTCGGCACGGCGGCCGCAGCATGGGCATGGGCGTGCGGCGCACAGTGCCCGGACAGCTGCAAGCCGTGGGCCTGGGCGAGAGCGGCAACGCGAAGCGCGAGCAGACGGCCACCGCGGCGGCGCCGGCGTCCACGCTGCGCGGCACCACGACGCCGAGCGGCACCTGCCGGTAGTTCGATCCGTCGGTCGCGTACGCGCCGCGACTTCCCGCGTCGAAGCGGACCTCGCCGTCCAACTCGGCCCGGAGCGCCCGCTCCAGCGCGGCCATGTCCAGCTGGTGATCGACGGGCATGGGTCAGCTCCGTCCGCCACTGCCGGGCAAGAACTCCTGGATCTTCGCCTTCACGCCCTGCTGGACCACCGAAGACCGGTCGCTGTCGCCCTTGAGCACGGACAGTGCGGCGGCCTTGACCTGGTCCCAGGAGGCGTGCGGCGGGATCGGCGGCACTGCCGGGTCGGTACGGAAGTCGATGACGAACGGCCGGTCAGCCGCCAACGCCGCGCGCCACGCCGGCTCCACGTCCTCGGGCCGCTCCACCCGGATCCCGTGCAGGCCGAACAGTCGTGCGACGTCGGCGTAGGGCACATCCGGCAGGCTCTGCGAGGGCTCGAACTGCGGAGCGCCCTGCATCGCCCGCATCTCCCACGTGACCTGGTTCAGGTCTTGGTTGTTCAGCACCGCCACCACCAGGCGCGGGTCCGACCACTCGTCGTGATACTTCGCAGCAGTGATCAGCTCGGCCAGGCCGTTCATCTGCATGGCGCCGTCACCGACGATCGCGATCGCCGGCCGGTCCGGGTGCGCGAACTTCGCGCCGATCGCGTACGGCACCCCGGGGCCCATCGTGGCCGGCGTTCCCGACAGCGAGCCGCGCATCCCCTCACGGAAACGCAGGTGCCGGGCGTACCAGTTGGCGGCGGACCCGGAGTCGGCCGCCACCATCGCGTTGTCGGGCAGCAGGGCGTCCAGCGCGTGCACCACGTACTCCGGATTGACGGGGTCCGCGGACACCTCGGGGCGGCGTCGCATCACCTCCCACCAGCGTGCCGCGTTACCCTCGACCGTCTTGCGCCAGCCGTTGTCCTGCTTGGCCTGCAGCAGCGGGAGCAGTCGGCGCAGCGTCTCGCCGGCGTCTCCGACGAGGTTGACCTCGAAGGGGTGGCGCAGCCCGATCACGGACGGATCGAGGTCGATCTGCACTGCTGCCGCCGGGTCGGCCGGTGTGCCGGCCCCGATCCCGTATGCCGGGTCAGGATCGGCGCAGCGTTCAGGAGACTTCGCGAAGGAACAATGCCCCGCCGCCGAGCGGTTGATCCGCGGCGGACTGGCCCACGGCGCTCAGACCCGCGACGGCGAGCGTGATCTCGAGGACCTGCTCCGGGAACTGGCCGGATAGAACCCGGACCAGGGACCCGCCCACTGGATGGCCACGCCGGGCGCGGCGCACAGCCGGGTCGCGAAGGGCACTCGCCACGCTGCCGGTCAACGAGGGACCCGGCGCCATCAGTGATCCCGGCACGTGATCATTTGAGAGGCGGCTCCCGACGGGCTGGTGCCCAGAGGGCTCTCAGGTACCCATCGTGGCCATCACACGAGGTCAGGTCCGCCCATCCGCCCGTGAGGTCGACCACCGCAACGCCCGATGTCGGAAGCTCCTCCCTCAGCCGTTCCAGCAGCCCGGGCGGCCCGGTCCCGCACAGCGACGTGGCCAGCTCGTGGATGCCCGCATTGTGGCCGTGGCCGACCAGCATCACGTGGCTCAGCCCCGCGCCGTGCTCAGCCAGTACGGTGGCCAGCGCGTCCGGGGCCGCGTCGTAGAGCCTGTCGTCGTAGACGGCGGGCGGTACGTCCGGCAGGGCCGTAGCGATCAGCTCCCATGTCTCCCGCGTTCTTCGGGCCGGGGAACACAGCACCAGATGGGGCTCGAAGCCCGACTCGGCAAGCCAGCGGCCCGTCGCCGGCGCATCAGCCCGCCCTCGGTCGCTCAGGGAGCGTTCGAAGTCCTCGGCCACGCGCTTGGGTACGGCCTTCGCGTGGCGGACCAGCATCAATCGACACCCTTCCGCCGAGTCGGAGGACAAGGACGTCGTGCGTGGCGCGGGAGCGCAGGACATGATCATCTCCTTCGTCGCGGCGGGACGGGTGCCCGACCACTTTCCTGCCCTCGTCCGGCCGCGTCGGCTGCGGGTCCGGCTGCACCGCTCCGTCGGTACCGCTCAGAGGTCCAGTTCGATGGCGTAGGCAAGGAAGAAGAGCGCGCAGACCAGGGCCAGCAAACAGATCAGCACGAGGGGGCCTTTGCCCCACCCGCGCGTGAGGGGGCGGTACGGGCCCGCGCCGGAGCCGGTGCTCGACTCGCAGGGCGGAGTCTCGCCCGGCGGTACGCCGCCGTACGGCCGGGACGTGCTTCGTACGTCTGGAGCCGGGTCGGGTACGTGTGCGGACATGTCTGCCTCCTCGCCGCGAAGGTCAGACCTGCCCTTCCGGCAGGTCAGCCGGGGCTGTCTGGCGTCTACCCGCCGCCCGGCGGCCCACTCCTCGGGACGGCCCCGGTCAGACCCGGACCGAGAGGTCCCGGGCACGGCGACCACGGCCGGCATCGGCGCGGGCCGACGTCGTGCCGGACGGCTGGCGCTCAGCCGCGCCCGTCCAGCGTCCGGTCGTCTGCGAACCCTGCTGCGGCGGACCGGTCGCCTTCTGCGTTCGCGGGCCCGTGCCAGTCCGCGCACAGGACGGTCGCGTCGTCCTTCGGCGGCCGGCCGCCGAAGGCGTCGGTGACCGCGCCGACCAGGGCGCGTACGACCTCGCGCGGATGCTCGGCCGTGGTCCTGCGCAGGAGGGCGGGCAGATCCACCACTGCGGCGTCGCGTTCCTGCATGCCATCGGTGTACAGCAGGAAGCGGTCACCGGGGTGCAGGTCGAGGTCTTGGACCTCGTAGGCCCCCTGGGAGGGGATGCCGAAGGGCATGTTCACGGCCAGGTGCAGTTCGGTGACGGTGCCGTCGCACAGGAGGTAGGGCCAGGGATGGCCGGCGTTGACGAGCTGGGCGCTGGTTCCGTCCAGGGCGATGCGCAGCAGTTGTCCGGTGGCGAGGCTGTGGTGGCCGTGGTCGAGGAGGGCCTGGTGGGTCTGTCGGGCTTGCTCTGCGAGGCCGGCGCCGGCGCGGCGGGCGCCGCGGGAGGCGTTGACGAGGAGGGTGGCCATGAGTGCGGCGCTGACGTCGTGGCTCATGGCGTCGGTGATGGACAGGTGCGGGGTGTGGGTGTGGGTGTCGAGGCTGTAGTCGTAGGTGTCGCCGGCGATGTCCGAGGCCGGGACGAGGGCGCCTGCCAGGGTGAACTCGGGGGCCTCGCAGCAGGAGGCGGAGGGCAGGAGCTGGCGCTGGATCTCCGCGGAGAGGCTGACCGGGCCGCTGCGGTTTCCCCAGTGGTAGAGGTCGGTGAAGCGGCGGTCGGCGACGATGATGTACGCCAGCGCATGGGCGGCCTCCTGGATCTGAGCG
The DNA here is from genome assembly GCF_040609475.1 of Streptomyces sp. NPDC004667. Classification (NCBI taxonomy): domain Bacteria; kingdom Bacillati; phylum Actinomycetota; class Actinomycetes; order Kitasatosporales; family Streptomycetaceae; genus Streptomyces; species Streptomyces sp. NPDC004667. Next base: position 40,103 of record NZ_JBEXKC010000038.1, read on the forward strand.
CATACCTCCGGCGGGGCCTGGGTGAGGAACAGCTCCAGGACGCCGATGGTGTCGCCGCGGTTGGTGACCGGGGCGAGCACCCTGTGCCCGTCCTCGCCGTCCGCCGCCACCACGAGCTTCTGACCGCGCAGCACGTCGTCGTAGACGCTGCTGCCCGCAAGAGGGACGGTTCGGCGGGCTGCCGCCCCGGCTCGGCCGCGGTGTCATGGACCCGCAGCAGGCGACGGCCCACGATGTCCACGAACAGGAACGACACGTACCTGGCGTCGAACCGATTGCGCAGATTGCGTGCCACCACGTCGAGAGAGCGCACCGGCGCGGCGCTCTCGGCTGTTGCCAGCACCTGGCCCAGCCCGATTCGATCACGCGTTGCAGTGGCCTCCCCGGACACGGACACGGACGTTTCTCCCTCCTGGGGCACGGGCCAGACGCGGACGGTCAGCACGTGCTGCACCCCGCTCAGGCGCAGCAGTCGGGCGACCGGGCGACTGAGGGCGGTCAGCACGAGCGATTTCCCGGTCTCCAGGGCCAGCCGGTTCAGGTCCAGCAGGATGTGCAGACCGGTGGTGTCGCAGAAGGTGACGGCGGACAGGTCGACGTCGAGGCCGTCGCGGCTGGAGTTCAGAGCCGCGATGAGGTGTTCGCGCAGTCCGTTGCCATCGTCCATGTCGATCTCGCCGCGCACGCGGGCCGGCACCCGCTGCGGCCCCGGCGCGAAAGCCACACCGGCGAGGGGCGGGTGCATGAAGCCGCTGATGCGCTCAGCGGCAGTGACCAGGTGGCCGGGAAGAGAGGTCATGACCTGCTCCCTTCAAACCCCGATATCTCGGGAAGAAGGCCCGGCAGGGGGCAACGCCACGGTGGGCGCGGGTCCCGCATCGGTGCGCGGGTCAGCTGTGCGGATCGCGCTCACGGTGGTCACCGCCCGTGGGAGAGAAGGGCGCTTCGGCCCGGGATTCGAGGTCGACCAGCAAGTGCAGGAGGTTCGCGATCTCGTGGTGGCCCTCTGCCGGATGGCGGAAGAGGGTTCCGGGCGTGACCTGGTAGTGGTTGCGGCGGCCGTGGCGTACCCGGGTGAGGTACCCCGCGTTCTCCAGGTCCCGGACGATGGCCCCGGTCGCCCGTTCCGTGAGGCCGCAGCTCCCGGCCAGATCACGCAGCCGGACCTCCGGATCGCGCAAGATCATGGCGAGGATCCGGGCGTGGTTCGTGACGAACGTCCAGCTGGTCCGGGGCTCGACCTGTCCGGTTTCGCCAGACCTGAGCCCGAATTCCTGCGACGCACCTCGAAGCGACGCCGACGCCACATTGCGCAGAAGTGCTCGGACCCGGCTTTCGACGGGGCCCGAGCTGCGAAGCGCACAGCCTCCCGGCTTTCCTGTTCCGCCTCCGCCGGGCGCCGATCAGGCGTGGAGGCGGCTGTTGGTGCCGTCGTGGCCGTCGGCCGTCTCCTCGTCGAACCAGTAGTCGCCGACGGCCAGGTGGCGAAGCCGTGGCTGCTGTGGGCGGGGAGGGTCGCGGTGGCCCGATCCCACACCACCGCCCGCACGCCTGCACGTCGAGCTACCCGTACGAGGGGGTGGGTGCTCCCGGGCGGAGCCGGTCCCTTTCCCCGCAGGGCCCATCGCTCACCGCACCCCATCCGCCTCCCGGTCGGACCGGGGCCATACGTACGGCAGGTCATCCGGTACCCCCGGGAAGCGCTCCCGGTAGAAGGCAGGGTCCTTGCGCACCAGCGCGGACTGATGGCTTCGATGGAACTCCGGTGCGCCCAGCCACGGCGGCAGGTCCCCGTCGGCGGCCAACCGCTCCTGCGTCCGTAGGGCGCCCCCCGGCTGCCACGCCGCGAAGTCCCGGGCCAGGATGACGGCACAGGTGTCGGCGCGCCCCTCCGCGGTCCACGTCCCACAGATCTCCAGCCCGTACCGGACGAGCGCCTCCTCGTACCCCGCCCACATCCGCACCGCCGGATGCCTGCGCCATCCGTAACCCGGAACGACCAGACCACGCAGCACTTGCACGGCCTCGACCCGCTGTTTGCCCAGCCTTCGTACGTCAAGCACGGCCGCCGAGGCGTCGAACGACGGATACGGAAGGAACGTCTGCACGAGGTCTCCCTCCGATGCGGGGTGCAACCAACCGGCACCCGTGCCGCGACCCGCTGCCCTGTGGGCACAGTGCGAGCCTGGCAGAGGCCACGGAGTGATGCGCCCGCACACGTCCCGTCGGACGATCGGATCCCGATCTCCCCGTGTGCCGCAACCAACAGCACAACACCACCTCCCAACGAGAGCTCCTCGTCCGCATTGCGCGAGATGCGGGGTGATCGGGGTACGCGCACCATGACCGTGAGGAGTCGGGCGAGAAGCGCGGCATGTCCGAAGGCCGCGCGGAGGAAATGGCCTCCCGGACGGTGAACAAGGAACGCGCCCGTTCCGGGGAGAGCAAGACGGCGAGCCGCAGCTCCACCGAAGGCAAGTCTGCCGCCCAACGCGGCGGCGGCAGCTCCTCCGAACGTACCTGGCGGCTGTCCGGACCGACGGATGGAGCGACGTCACGCCGGGACGCGGAGCGGCGGGTGCTCGAGCACGCGGGGCTTGTACTCGACCAGCTGGATGCGGCCGTCGAAGGTGCGGTGCTCGATCATCTCCAGGGCAACGTCCGGATAGCCGTCGTAGATGCGTTCTTCGCCCGTGGCCCCGGTGATCACGGGGAACATCACGACCCGGAAGCGGTCGACCAGTCCGGCTCGCAGGAGGGACCGGCACAGGCTGAGGCTGCCGATCGTGCTGAAGAGCCCGGAGCCACTCGACTTCATCGCACGGACCGCTTCGACGGCGTCGTCCCGGACGAGCGTGGAGTTGGCCCACGTCAGTGGATCCTCGAGCGAGGAGGAGAACACCACCTTGGACGCTCGCGTGAGCTCGCCGACGGACGCCTCTTCCTCGGGCCTGAACTCGTCTTGGCCAGTCGGGACCTCGCCTGCGGCGAAGCCCGACATGAGGCGGTAGGTGTTCGATCCCATCAGGTAGGTGACCTCAGGCTGCTCGCCGAGCCATGCGAGGTACTCCGGGCCCTCCAGGCCCCAGAACCCGGGCCATCCCTCTCCCGATGCGTGGCCGTCGAGTGAGGTGATGAAGTCGACGAGAAGCTCCGACATGACGCGTCCTTTCCTGGGGTGTCATGAGCTTGGACTGAACGGGAGCCACGAACTCATCGGCCGCGCCGTGAAGTAACGAGAAGCCCACGAGGATCGGGTACGGATCGGTCAAGGACCATGAGACCGAGCCCCGGGCGCTGGTGCTGTGTCCGGGCAGTATGCTCCACGTCGCGTACGCCGGGGCGCGAGCGTGGCAGCTCGGGCTGCCACGAGTGACCGAGAAGCACCGCTGCCCTTCGACCTTGAGCGCGGCTACATGGACTGCTGGGCACCCCGCAGCAGCGGATCAACCAGCACGGGATCCGGAGTGAGCCCCTCCTCCCTCGCCCCGACACCATGACGACGTCTCCCCCAAGGACATCGGCAACGCAGTCTCCGTCACACACTGTAACCAAAGAACCCGTGACGGCACGGTGGCCGCCAACTCCTCTCAGATCACTGGGAATTCAGCCGGCGGCGCCGGCGGCGGCATCGCCCACATCGGGACGCTGACGGTCACCGCCTCCAGCATCACCGGCAACACGGCCAGCGCCCCGAACCCCGGCGGCATCTACAACAGCGCCGGCACCGTCACCCTGCGCGCCACCCGCGTCAGCTCCAACATCTCGAACAACTGCCTGACCAGCCCCAGCCCGGCACCCGGAGCGCGTCCGGGTGCCGGGAGCCCGGCCTCTCTACCACAAGCGTTCCCCAGCCGGTCGGCGGGGAAAGACCGCGGGCTACACGCCGGCGCAGTTGGTGAACGTCGGCCTGGTCCGGGCGCTGTAGATGCTCGCGCCTCCGTTGACGTCGTACTTCAGGGGCACCGTGATCGTGTCGTCGGCGGTCCAGGGGAAGCCCTGGGTGTCGAAGGTCCAGGTTCCGGTGGCCTTGGTGGCCAGTTCGGACAGCGTGACCCACCCGTACTGGCGCGGGGGCACGCTCACGGTCAGCTTGTTGCCCATTTCCTGCTTGAGGTCCAGCGTTGTGGCGCCGTTGACCTCGGCGCTTACGGTGAGCTCGAGGTTGGCGATGCCGGGGATGCTGCCACTGACTTTCAGGCTTCCGTCCAGCTTGAAGCCGATGGTGTTGGTCCACCCCGTGGTCGTGTTCAGCGTGAACTCCCACGGGATCGTGGTCGAGGTGTCGTTGAACCAGATCGGGGAGACGCAGGTCTCCGGCAACGTGAAGGGCGGTGTCTGGCTGGTCGTGGACCACGAGCAGGTCGCGGAGTCCTTGGCGCATCGGCCGGCCGCGTAGTCCACGGCGGTGTTCCAGGCCGTCTGGTAGACCGAGGTGGGCACCGTCCACTGCTGCTGCGGCGTGTTGTCGCAGCGGTAGGTGTACACGAAGTTGTCGGTGTTGGGAGGTATCTGGACGGTCAGACAGGTGTTGTCGCCGACCTGGCGGATCCTGAACGCCTTCTTCGCCGATCCGTCGATCGGTTGGAAGTACCACTGCTCGGACGTGCGTCCGTCACAGGGCTGCTGGCGCAGTTGGTAACGGGCCGTGGTCAAGTCCATGCACTTGCCGGTGGTGGTGTTGACGATGGCGAACCCCGAGCCGAAGGCGGTGCCCGTGTTGATGCGCCACGTCGTGGCGGACCCCGGTGCCGGGTTGACGGAGATGGCCGCGTTGTCGTCGTAGTCGGCGTTCTGGACGTCCAGCAGCTTGTTGTTGCTGACGTTGGTGAACGTCAGCTGGACGAGTGCGGCGCTGGCCGGGGCGGCGGCGACCCCCATGGCTGCGCCCAGCATCGCGGCGATGACGATCGCCGACCGCCACAACGCCCCTCTTCTCCTGGTTCTGGTTCTGGTTCTGGCTTTGGTTCTGGTCACGCGCGTGGTCCTTTCATGATGCGTGTTCCGGTCGAACGACAGGCGGCCGGGGATTCGTACGGCGTTCCGCTACCTCCTGAACTTCCTGATCGCGTTCGTGGCCTTGCTTCCCAGCCACATGGCCCCGGCTCCGGCGACCACCGCCGCGGTGACGCCGGTCGAATCGTGGTGCTGAGCGCCGTCGACGAGGGCCTTCATCGTGTTCACCGGTGCGCTGGTCTGAGCTCGGGTCGCTTCGGCCGTTGCTTTCTGCTCGCCCACGCTGTCGACGACCGTTCTGCGTTCGGCCCCGCCGTTGACTTTGCACGCCGGGCACTCCGTGAAGGGGCTGGGGCCGTGAATGGGGCACGCGACGTTGTGGACGAGGAGGTAGTTGGCTCCGGCCCGGACGTGGTAGGTGTGGATGCCGCTGACGCTGAGGTTGTAGACGGTCTGGTCGGCGACCTCACCGCGGTCGCGGATCGTGGTGACCTGCACGGCCGCGATGCTCGACGGGTCACGGACCAGGTCGCCGACCCTGAGGTCCCCGGCGTTCACCCAGCCGCGGCCGTCGACCCAGAAGGGGTGGCCGGCGGTGGCGGTGATCGTGGCCTGCCGCGAGTCCCCGACACCGATGTCGATCAGGTGCTTGGTGCCGTGGCCGACGATGACTCCCGCGACAGGCTCGCCGACCGTGGCGTCGGTGGCCGGGTCGGTGGCCTTGACCTCGTCGCCTTCGCGGATCTCGCCGATCGGTTTCGTACTGCCGTCGGCCATCTCCACCAGGGTGTCCGGGGAGAACGAGTTGCACTTCTCGACGGCCGTGGCGGCCTTGCCCAGGGTCGAGGCCTCCTTGGCGGCGTTCTTGGCCACGGCGCCGGCGAGTTTGCCGCCGGGGATCATGCCGAGCGCGTCCGCAGCCGCGGCGGCCTTGTTGCCCTGGGCGAGTTGGCCGGCTACTGCCAGCCCGGAGGACACCGTGCCGATGGGGCCGGGTACGTAGGCCACCACCTCGGCGGCGGTGGTCGCGACGTGAACCGCCGACTTCCAGCTGAAGGTCCCCGCCAGGTCGAGGCCGTTGACGGGGTCGGCGTTGACGTAGTCGTAGTCGTTGGCCGATCCGCCCGCCACCGGGTCCATCTGGAGGAACCGGCCCAGCACGGGCAGGTAGACGCGGGCGCCCATCTCGATGGCCTGCTGGCCGGCCAGGTGCTCCACCGGCCGCTCGTGCTGGCCCAGCCACCCGAAGTCCATGCCGCCGGCCGCGGTGGCCGGGATCGGAATGTCGCCGAACGCGCCGGTCGTGGGGTCGATGTTCTGCCCGAACGGGTCGTACAGGTGCAGGGCACCGGTGCGGGCGGCGGTGCCGTCGGCAGTGAACAGCACGTCGCCGTGGATGTTGGGGTAGGACCAGTTGGTGGTGGCGGTCCGATCGTAGCTCTTGGTCAGCAGCACCCCGCCGGGCAGGGACACGATCCGCTGCAGCAGAGCGCCTTCCTTGTCCAGGACCAGGTCCGCGTCGTCGTGCTTGGAGGTGTACGAGTAACGGGTGGTCCCGTTCTTCGACATGTCGGAGGCTCCGGCCACGGTTCGGCTGGTCAGCCGGTCGGCCGGATCCCGGGTGTAGGCGATGGCGGTGCCACTCGCGGTGGTGGTGGAGACGTGGCGCTTGGTGGAGTCGTACCCCAGGGTGTCGCCGCCGATCTTCGCGGCGTTGCCGCGGGCGTCGTAGCCGAACGACAGCGCGAGACCGCCGCTGGTCGCGGTCAGCCGGTCGGCGGCGTCGTAGCAGTAGTTGGTGGTGACCGCGGCGGCGCCGTCGCGGCTGTCGGTGGACGCGGTGCGGTTGGTGTTCAGTCCGGCGTTCTTGGCTGTTCCACACCCGTCGGCCGGGTCGAACCGGTAGGTGAGCTGGTGGTGCGGGACGCTCGCGGCGACGAGTCGGCCCACCGCGTCGTAGGTGTAGGAGTAGGCCGCGCTGTTCTTGCCGTCCTCCGTCACCGCCTCGTCGGTGATGCGGTTGTCCCGGGAGCGGGTGACCGTGTCGACCACGGTGGACGCCACGGTCTTCCACGTCAGCGCCGTGGGCTTGCCGGTGTCGTTGCGCGTCAGCGAGTCGAGGCGGGATCCGTTGCCGTAGGCGACCGCGGCCAGTTCGGCCGCGGCGGTGTACGTCGGGGTGGCGACGACGGTGCCGTCGACCTTGACCTGGACCAGCTGGTTGGCGGCGTTCCAGGCGTAGGACACGGTGCTGGACACGCCCTTGACCGTGGTCGTGTCGGTGGTCAGCCGGCCGACCTGGTCGTAGGTGGAGACCGAGGTGACCCCGTTGGCGTCCGTATAGGCCACTTCCTGTCCGAGGAGGTCGATCACGGTGGTGATCGACCCGTTCTCATCGCCGACCTTCGAGACGAGCGGATCACCGCCGACCGCGTAGTCGTAGCCGACCGTGCGCGCCGGCTTGTCCCCGAAGGCCGGGAAGGCCCTCTTGGTCACTTGCCCGCGCGCGTCGTAGCTGGTGCAGCTCCACGGTTCGTCGTTGACACGCGCGGCGACGATGCGGCCGGCCTCGTCGTAGACCGTCTCGCCGGTGAACGCCGGTCCGCTGCCGGGCTTGGCACCGGTGACCGTCTTGGCCATGCCGGCCTGGTTGGCGGCCGGTGCGTTCGGGTCGCACGGGTTGGCGCGGGTCTCGGTGTCGCCGTAGTAGGTGGTGGTGCCGCGCCGCTCCGGGTTGGTGACGTCTCCGGCCGGCAGCGCTTCGGCCAGCTTGCGCAGGTATCCCGTGCCCGGCCGTTCGTAGGTGGAGCGGGCGGTGAGGTTGAGGCCGCCGGGGTCGGCCGTCGCGGACACCTGGATCCCGTACACCGGGTCGATGCCCGCGGCCGGGTCGGCATAGCCGGTCGCACCGCGCTTGGACGGTGCCCGTTCCTTGTCGCCGCCGGAGGTGTCGTCCGTCGCGGTGCCCGTCGCCCAGCCGTAACGGGGCGCGAGGTTCTTCCCGGGCACCGGGACGGGGGCGCCGGCGCCGGGCGGGGTCCAGGTGAAGGCCAGTGCGCCGGTCGTGCCGGAGCGGTTGTAGTAGTCGACGCGGACGCGGTGCCAGCTGTCGGCCGTGGCGTTGGTGTACTTGCCGGTGACGGCGGTGGAGGGCTTGTCGCCCCAGCTGTCGACGGTCAGGACGTCGTCGACCCACAGGCGGACTCCGTCGACCGCGGTGAACCCGAGGCCGTAGTCCCCGGCGGCGGGGAACTGCATCTCACCCGTGAACCGGCCCGACCAGCCGCTGGTGTTCGCCACCGGCGGGCTCGCTCCCCACGACCGGGACAGCGTCCCGTCCGTGGTACCGACCCCGGTGGCGAACTCGTTCGGTACGCCCGACAGCTCGGGGTTGTCGTAGTAGGCGGCCGACAGCCCCGCCAGTTGCTCGTCGTAGGTGGTGTGGGTGTGCGGCATCTTGGCCGCGCACGCGGGTGTCGGGGTTTGTCCGGCGAAGCAGGACGCCGGTGCGGGACCGTACTTGTCGACCGGGCGGTCGGCGTGGTCGTAGACCGTGGTGGAGCGCCGGCCGGCGCTGTCGACCGACGCGGTGGCCTGGTCCTTCGTGTTCCATTCCGCTGAGATGCTCGCCCCGGTGAAGTCGGTGCTGATCAGCGCGCGGCCGGCGTCGTCGTAGGTCACGGTCCGCGAACGGGTGGAGTCGTAGACCCCGGCCAGGGCCACGGTGGCCTGCTTGCGTTCGAGGTAGTACTGGTAGAAGTGCTCGGCCCGCTTCTCGCTCGAGCGGCCGTCCGGGGCCGCGGCCAGGACCTGCACCGCACGCTGGGCCGGCGGTTCCTGGGGCTGCTCGATCACGGAGTCGTAGCCGATCACCGTACAGGCGGCGGCCGTGTCACTGGTGTTGGTGCATCCGTTCTCCTCGGACGGGGCCTGGCGGGCCACCCAGTCGTAAGCCAGGCTGCCGCGAAGGGTGGCCAGCGGCCCTATGCTGTCCAGGGCCTTCTGCTTCTCCTCCTCGTTCTCACCCGCCTGGTCGTAGCGTTGCCTGGCCGAGGCGCGGCCCACGTAGTCGAAGTCCTGCATGACCGCGCCGGGGTTCTCGATCCGGGCCAGGGTTTCCATCTGGTACCACAGCCGGGTCTCGGTGCCGTCCCAGTACCGGATCCGGCACAGCATCTGCGCCGGAGCCGGGTCCGAGCCCGGCGGGCGGGTGACCCCGCCGTAGCAGCTGTCGCTGCCGTCGGTGTTGTAGAACAGCCGGTGCGACCGGCCCGAGACCGGGTCCTTGATCTGGGTCAGCCGCGGCGGCGTCCCGCTGTAGAGGTACTGCAGGGCCGCGGGCTTCTTCCCGTCGAGGACCGATTCCACCGCGGCCAGCGTGCCGTCGGGGTTGAACACCGACACCGTTTCGCCCTCGGTGAGCGTGATCCGGCCCGCGCTGTCGAAGGCGAGTACGCCGTCCTCGTTCGCCGGGGGCGTGTAGCCGCCCGTGGAGGCCTTGGCCCAGGTGTGCTTACCGCCGGCGGAGTCGGTGAGCACCACCGAGCCGTCCAGCATCTCGGCGTGGCTGTAGCCGCTGGACTGCGCGGACAGCGTCCACCCGGCCGGCAGCGACTGCGAGTCCGCAGACAACAGCCAGTCCGTCGGTACGATCCGCGGTTCGAGGTTGTGACTGCGCTGGTCATCGGCGCCCACGCTGCTCTTGGCCCAGAGCACCATGCGGGGACGCTGGTCGGTGTGGTGGTACAGCTCGACACGGAGCGGCACCACCTGACCGGCCTTCAGCGCGACCTCGCTGTTCTGGTGCGGGCCGGGCAGCAGGAAGTCGTCGCCGGGGTCGGCAGGGTTGGGGTTGTCGTACACGAGCTTGTCGCCCAGCCAGACCCGCGCACCGTCGGTGTGCGCCCCGCCGAACCGGAAGTCGCCGGTGACCGGGGCCTTGAACAGGCCCTCCCAGCGCACGACGAACCAGTTCTTGTCCAGCGCCGGCGGCATCGGGTTGTCCCGCCACGGCAGGTTGTCCGGGTTGCCGGTCCGCGTGGTGCCCCAGTCCAGGTTGACCTGCGACTCACCGCGCACCATCACCGGGATCGCGTCCGGGGTGCCCGCGTGCCGCGGGTCGTTGAAGTACGAGGCGCGCACCCCGTGCGGGGCGCCCTGCCGGGAGTTGTAGGCGAGGCTCACCCCGGCCGATCCGCCGACGGTCTGGAACGACGGCCCGGCGGCCTCGACGTGCGCGTTACCGTTGAACAGGTTGACCGTCACCGGCCCCAGGTGGTCGGTGGGCGCCGGTCCCGGATCTCCCACCCGCTGGTTGACCGTGAAGTGTCCGACCCACAGCGGCGCCGTCGCGTCCGTGTCGCCGGGCATCGCGGTGGCGGCCGTCCAGGTGTAGCGGCCGCCGTCGTGCAGGACGTGCTTGGGGACCGTCCACTGCGGCTGGTCGAGGCATCCTGAGTCGACCACGCTGCCCGAGCGGCCGTCGAACCCGGTGGAAATCTTGAAGCAGTACAGGACGCCGTCACCGGCCGCGGCCACCTGCAACACGGGCGTCTCCGTGCCCACCACCGCGCCGTCGACCGGCGAGACCAGACCGGTCTGCGGTGCGGCATCGGCTGCGGCGCCGCGCAGCGCCCTTCGCGCGTCGAACCCGGCGTGCTTGCCGGTCGCCAGGGGCGCGAAGTCCGCCTTCGGCTGCTTCGGCTCGGCCTGCGGTCCTTGCGGTGCCCGCTTGCCCGGCGACCGAACCGACAGGAGCGGCAGGTTCCGCGGCACCTTCCTGGCCCCCGCCGGCGCTGCCGACGCGTAGGGCAAGCCCCCCGCCTGCGCCAGTGAAACCACCAAGGCCATCGCCAGCGCGAAACCGATCATCCGCAACCACGACCGCGCTGATAATCTCCCTCTGCTCTTACCCCCAGGCACCAAGGCCCCTCCATCCCCGTCGATGTCCGCCGGAAGCGCGATCATCCGTCCCGCCACGACCGTGGGGGCGCGTTCCGGGCCGAGGCGGGAACCTACCGGCCGGCCGGCGGGCTGGGATTGGAAAAAATTGACCTGCCCTCAGATAGGCCGAATGGCCACCCCTCCGCGCGCGGTCGACGGGCTCGGGCAAGCCCCGAGCCCGAGCCGGCAGACCCGGTGTGACCTCCGTCGCGGCCGCCCTGACGGCTCACCTCGCTGCGCAAGTCCCGGCGCACACCCGAGCGCTCAGCACCGTCCTGATCCGGACAGGCAGTGATCACGCCGGGGCGTAGCTCTGCCGGAAGGAGTCGGCCGCACGCTCCAGGTCCCCCGTGCCGTGGTGGCCGAGGCGCCTCGTCCAGCGCCACGGCGAGTTCCGCCCCGTGCCCCATGTGTGCGGCGGTCGTCGAAGTCGGCCGCCGCTCCCCGCAGGCTCGTCGGCGCGCCCGGCCCCGTGGACCGTGCGAGGCTGAGGTGGTGAAGGCTGAAGTCATGAGCGCGGGATCCGACCGCCGCCTGGTGCTGCTGCGCCACGCCAAGTCCGCCTGGCCGGAGGTCGCGGACCACGAGCGGCCGCTCGGCCCGCGCGGTCTGCGGGACGCGCCCGCGGCGGGCCGCTGGCTGCGCGATGCCGGCTGCGTGCCCGCACTGGTCATCTGTTCCACCGCCCGGCGGACCCGGGAGACCTGGGCGCTGGCGGCCGGACAGCTCGGCACCAAGGTCCCGGTGCGCTACGACGAGCGGGTGTACGCCGCCGAGCCGGAGGAACTGCTCGAGGTGGTGTCCGAAGTGCCCGGGGACGTGGGGACGCTACTGCTGGTCGGCCACAACCCGGGCCTGGAGGAGCTGGCCATCAGCCTCGCCCGGAAGGCCGTGGCCGCCGCGGATACCGAAGCGATCGAACGGCTGTCCCGGAAGTTCCCGACGTCCGCGATCGCGGTGCTCGCCTGTCCCGTTCCCTGGCAGGAGCTCGCGCCGGGCTCGGCCCGGCTGACCGACTTCACCGTCCCCCGGGGCACCGCCCGCTGACGTACGCCACGGGGCCATCCGCCCGGGTGCACGAAAGTCCGACAGCGCCTCACGGCACCCCGCCGATGCGGGCGACCGGGAGCGCGACGTCGAACGCTGCGAACAGGGTGGTCAGGCCATTCGGGACGTAGTCGCGGTTCCGCCGCTCGGGCATCCCCGGCGTTACCGGAAAGGCCGGCCGGGACCGGTCCAGGTCCTGGATCTGGGACTCCTGGTCCCGCGAGGGGACTACCGCGCCCTCGGGCGGCTTGAAGTACGGCCTCATCTCCCGAGTACGCACCCAAGACTCGGGGGGCGTAGCCGAGCTAGAGCGTTGAGGCTGAGGGGCCTTACCGACATCCGCGTGGGTTTCGCGCAGGACAACGGGATCGCCGCTCGAAGGCTGGGTCCAGCGCTGGTCCGGGCTTCTTGGCGCGTCGGCCAGGACACCCGCGGCACGCCGGGCGAGGTCTCGCGCTCAAGGTTCACGCGACGTCGTGCCGGCCGCCCCCGCAAAAAAGGCGTAACTCTGCAATTCCGGCGGGGGCTTGCCACCCGCTTCCGGAGGGGGCCGAGGGGATCGGTTCGGGCCGAGTGGTGGTCGGACACACTCAGGTGGGGTTGATTGTGATGCCACGCCACATATACCGCCGACCTGGGGACTTCTACGTTGTGGCCACACCCGACGTCCCCGCAGACCCCCTGGAAGTGGTGCACATGGTCTCCCCCGCAGCGAGCAGAACGATCCCGTCAGGCATACGCAGGATCGTCGCCGCCAGTCTCATCGGGACCACCATCGAGTGGTACGACTTCTTCCTCTACGGATCCGCCGCCGCGCTCGTGTTCAACACGCTGTTCTTCCCCTCCAGTGACCCTCTGGTGGGCACCCTGCTGGCCTTCCTCACCTACGCCGTCGGCTTCGCCGCGCGGCCGCTCGGCGGGATCGTCTTCGGGCACTACGGAGACCGGATCGGGCGCAAACGGCTGCTGGTGCTCAGCCTGTTGATGATGGGCGGGGCCACCTTCGCGATCGGGCTGCTGCCGACGCACGCGAGCGTCGGGGTCGGGGCGCCCGTGCTGCTGACCGTGCTGCGGCTGGTGCAGGGGTTCGCGCTGGGCGGGGAGTGGGGCGGGGCGGTGCTGCTGGTCGCCGAGCACGGGGACGACCGGAGCCGGGGTTTCTGGGCCTCCTGGCCGCAGGCCGGGGCGCCCGGCGGGAACATGCTGGCCACCGGGGTGCTGGCGCTGCTGGCCGCCGTCCAGTCGGACGAGGCGTTCCTCGCCTGGGGCTGGCGGATCCCCTTCCTGCTGTCCGGAGTGCTGGTGGTGATCGGGCTGTGGATCCGGGTGTCGGTCTCCGAGTCGCCCGCCTTCCTGGAGGCGCGGGCCCGGGCCGAGGCCGAGGAGGCCGCGGGGGCGAGGCAGCGGCCGCCGGTGGTCGAGGTGCTGCGCTCCGGCCGGCGCGCGGTGCTCACCGCGATCGGGGTCCGGCTGGGCGAGAACGTCTCGTACTACGTGCTCACCGCCTTCCTCCTGGTCTACGTCACCGCCCACCTGCACCTGCCGAAGGCCGACGCCCTGAACGCCGTACTGATCGGATCGGCCGTCCACTTCGTCACCATTCCGGCCTGGGGCGCCCTGTCCGACCGGATCGGGCGGCGGGCGGTGACGCTCGTGGGGTCGGTCGGCATGGCGGTCTGGGCGTTCGCCTTCTTCGCCCTGCTGGACTCGCGCTCGTTCCCCGTGATCGCCGTCGCGGTGACCGCCGGGCTGTTGCTGCACGGGGCGATGTACGGTCCGCAGGCGGCCTTCATCTCGGAGATGTTCGAGACCCGGGTCCGTTACTCGGGTGCCTCGATGGGGTCGCAGCTCGCCTCCATCGTGGGCGGGGCGCTGGCCCCGATCATCGCCGTCGAACTCCTCAAGGACTACGGGTCCTCCGTCCCGGTCTCCCTCTACGTGTGCGCGACGGCGCTCGTGACCACGGTGACCGTGCTCTTCGCCCGGGAGACCAGGGGACGCAGCCTCACCCGGTCCGCGTCCGCATCGGGGTCGGGGCCCGGATCCGGGACCGCCCCCGTCCGGGCCGGCCTCGGCGGCTGACGGCGCCCGGGGCCGCGCCGTTAAGCTCACCGGCATGACGGACCCCACCGCCGGACGGACCGCCCTGCGCGACCTGCTCGGGCTGCTGGCCCGGGGCGCGCCGGCGGAGGACTTCGCGGGGCCGGCCGCGGCCGCCCGCTCCGCCGGTGCGGGCGCCGCGGAGCTGGCGGCCGTGGAGGAGGCCACGGCGGTGGCGCTGGAGGTGCACCGGACGCTGTTGCAGCACCGCACGCGCGAGGCGGAGCTGACCGCGCTGTTCGACACGGCGGGCGACCTCGCGGCGCTGCGCGACCTGGACGCGGTGCTGCGGGCGATCACGCACCGGGCCAAGCAGCTGCTGCACACCGACGTCACCTACCTCTCGCTCAACGACGAGGTGGCGGGCGACACCTTCATGCGGGTCACCGAAGGCTCGGTGTCGGCCGCCTTCCAGCAACTGCGGCTGGGGATGGGTGAGGGGCTGGGCGGGCTCGTGGCCCAGACGGCCCGCCCGTACGCGACCGGGGACTACCAGAGCGACCCCCGCTTCCGGCACACCGGTCCCATCGACAGCGCCGTCGCCGAGGAGGACCTGCGGGCGATCCTGGGGGTGCCGTTGCGGCTGGGCGCGAGGGTGATCGGGGTGCTGTTCGCCGCCGACCGCAGCCCGCGCGCGTTCTCCGCGCGCGAGGTGGCCCTGCTGTCCTCGCTCGCCGACCATGCCGCGATCGCCATCGACGGCGCCCGGCTGCTGGAGGAGACGCGTCAGGCCCTGGCCGAGCTGAACGCCGCGTCCCGCACCATCCGGGAGAACAGCGACGCGCTGCGGCGGGCCGAGGAGGCGCACGACCGGCTGACCGGTCTCGTCCTGCGCGGCGGGGACATCACCGAGGTCGCGGCGGCGATCGGCACCCTCCTCGACGGCGGCACGCTGATCCACGACGCGGACGGCGTGGAGTTGGCCCGCGTACGGTCGGACCCGCGGCCGCCGACCGCGCGGGCCGTGGTCGCGTCGCGGAGCAGCGGGCGGGCGGTGCCCCTGGAGGGGACCTGGGTGTGCGCGGTGCTGGCCGGCCCGGAGCTGCTGGGCAGTGTCACCCTCACCGGCCGGGCCGGTCTCGACGATGCCGGACGGCGTCTGTTCGAGCGTGCCGCGACGGTCACGGCGCTGCTGCTGCTCCTGCGTCGTTCGGTGGCGGAGACCGAGGACCGGATACGCGGGGAGCTGCTGGGGGACCTGCTCAGCCCGTCGGCGGATCCGGCGGGCCTGGCGGTGCGGGCCCGCCGGCTGGGGGTGGACCTCGGGCGTCCGCACGCCCTCTTCGTCCTGCACAGCGCGGCGGCCCCGCGCCCGCGGCTGCTCGCCGCGGCGGCTCACCGGGCCCGTGAGCGGCGGGGTCTGGCGGGGGTGCACCACGACCACGTCGTGCTGCTGGCGCCCTCGGACTCCGAGGGTGCGGACGCCCCGGCGCTGGCCGCCGCGCTCGGACGGGCGGTGGGCGGTCCGGTCACGGTCGGGGCGGCGCGCGCCGACGGCAGCCCCCGGGCGCTGCCCGCCGCGCACGCCGAGGCCCTGCGCTGCCTGTCCACGCTGCGCGCGCTCGGGCGGGACGGGGACGGCGCCGCGCTCGCGGAGCTCGGGTTCCTGGGCGTCCTGCTGGGCGACCGGCCGGACCTGTCGGCCTACGTCCGCGACGTCCTGGGGCCGTTGCTGGAGTACGACGCCCGGCGCGGCAGCGACCTCGTCCGCACGCTGCGGGTCTATTTCGACTCGGGCATGAGCCAGGCCAGGGCCAAGGACGCCCTGCACGTGCACGTGAACACGGTCGTGCAGCGCCTGGACCGCATCGGCCGTCTGCTGGGCCCCGGGTGGCAGTCGCCGGAGCGGAGCCTGGAGCTCCAACTGGCGCTGCGGCTGCACCAGGTGTCGGGTGGGGCGGCCGCGGAGCCGTCCCCGCGCTCCCCCTCCTGACCTCCTCGGCAGCGTGTTGACAGGGCTCCCCCCTGAGTCCATGATTCCACTAGTTATCTAGTGGACTGAAGGAAAGGGGGAAGCTGTGCGAGGCACGACCACCTCCGGCGCGGCGGACGCCCGATGGGCCCTCGAAGCGCGCGGGCTCGGTAAGAAGTACGGGCGGCGCTGGGCCCTGAAGGACTGCTCCTTCCGGGTCCCGGCGGGCCGCATCTCGGCGCTCGTCGGGCCCAACGGCGCCGGCAAGAGCACCCTGCTGAACCTGGCGACCCGGCTGGCCGAGCCCTCGGCCGGCGAGCTGCGGATCTTCGGCGCACCGGCCGACGAGCCCGGCACGATGACCCGGTGGGCCTATCTCGGCCAGGACAAGCCGCTGTTCAAGAGGTTCACCGTGGAACAGACCCTGCGGATGGGCCGGGAACTCAACCCGGGCTGGGACCAGCAGGCGGCCGAGCGGATCGTCAGGTCCGGCCAGGTACCGCTCGGGGCCCGGGTCGAGACCCTGTCGGGCGGTCAGCGCACCCGCGTGGCCTTCGCGCTCGCCTTCGGCAAGCGGCCCGAACTCCTGCTGCTGGACGAGCCCATGGCCGATCTGGACCCGGTCGCACGGGACGAGATCGGCGCCCTGCTGCTGTCCGAGGCCGCCGAGCACGGCACCACCGTACTGATGTCCTCGCACCTGCTCAGCGAGATCGAGGACATGTGCGACTACCTCCTCGTCCTCGCCGACGGCCGCGTCCGCATGGCGGGTGAGGCCGACGAGCTCGTCCCGATGCACACGCTGGTGACCGGAGTGACCGACGAGGGCGCCCTGCCCGCGGCCCTGAACGCCCACACCGTGATCGAAGTACGCACCTCCGGACGGCACTTCACCGCCCTGGTCCGGCGGCAGGGACCGCTGGAGGGTGCGTGGCAACTGTCCGAACCCGGGATGGAGGAGGTGCTGCTCGCCTACCTCCGCTCCCCCGCGGCCCCCGCGCTGCTCTCCCCCACCGCCGCCCCCGACCACCGAGAGGAGTCCGCCGCATGAGCACGCTCACCCAAGGCGCTTCCGGCAGGCGTGCCGCGTCCGTCCCGACCCGCAGGCTGCGCGGACTCGCCTGGCTCATGGCCCGTCAGCACCGTACGGCCCTCATCGCGTGCGCCGTGGCCACCGTCCTCGGCACGGCCTGGATCGTGTACCAGCGCGGCGCGATGCTGGACGCCCTGCACGGCGCCGGCTGGCCCGGGAAGCCCGGGTCGGAGGTCGACGGCAACGTCGTCAACGCGATCACCAACGACCTGAGCTCCGCGGGCAGCGCTCTGGCCTTCCTGCCCGTGCTGCTGGGCGTGTTCCTCGGTGCCCCGCTGATCTCCGCCGACCAGGAGAACGGCACCGCGCGGCTCGTCACGACCCAGTCGGTCTCCCGCACCCGGTGGCTGGTGTGGAAGGTGGGCTTCGCCCTGATCCTCGCCGCGGTGACGACGGGCGTCCTGGGCCTCGTCTACGCCTGGTGGTGGCGCTCCGCCGGCCCGTTCGCGGCCAACGACTGGCTGAACCACCCGGTGTTCGAGGTCACCGGCCCCACCGGGGTCGCCACGGCCCTGTTCACCACCTCCCTCGGAATCCTGGCCGGGGCGCTGCTGCGCCGCACCGTGGCTTCCATGGCCTCCACCTTCCTGGTCTCGGGCGTCGTGCTCGTCGCGGCGGAGGTCCTCAGGCCCCGTCTCGACTCCCCCCGGCGGCTCGCCTACCCGCTCGACGGCCAACGGCCCGCCCTGCTCGACCACGTGGTCGTGGTGGACGAGTGGTTCGCGACCGCGTCCGGGAAGCTCTACGGCTGGGGCACCTGCGCGCACGACAGCGCGCCGGAGAAGTGCCGGAGCGCGCTCGGCATCGTCGACCGGGTCGCGGACCACTACACCAAGGACCAGATGGCGGGCATGCAGTGGACCGCCGCGGCGGGGTTCGTCGTACTCGCCGCCGCGCTCGTCGGCGCGCTCCTGTGGCGGGCCCGGCGCCGCGCCCTGTAGGCCCCGGCGGGCCGGGGACCGCAGCGGGCCGTCGCGGCCCCGTCGAAGGCCTAGGCTGGAAGAACCCACGAAGGATCAAGGAGGCGGGCACCGTGGTCGTGTTTCGCATAGAGCGCCGCAGCGGCATGCCCGCCTACCTCCAGATCGTCCACCAGGTGGAGCAGGCGCTCCGCATGGGCGCCCTGGCCGAGGGGGACAAGCTGCCCACCGCGGCCCAGGTCGCCGCCACCACGAAGGTGAACCCGAACACCACCCTCAAGGCGTACCGCGAGCTGGAACGGCTGGAGCTGGTCGAGGTGCGGCAGGGCTCGGGCACCTTCATCACCCGCTCGCTGGCCACCCCGCAGACCGCACCCGAGTCCCCGTTGCGGGGCCGGCTCGGGGAGTGGATGCGGGAGGCCCGGGAGCAGGGGATGACGGCGGACGACGTCACGACGCTGTTCGACACCGTGCTCGGGGAGGCCTACCCGGGGATCACGCCCCGGCCCGCGCACATCCCCGCGAACTGACCGGACAGCAGCCCCGCCGCCGGCGATGCCGGGTCAACAGGTGTGGTTCAGGCCCGACTTGTACGGGGTCTGCGCTGGTCAGACCGCCAGTGCGGTGGTGACCACCAGGGGCGGCCGCTCGCGCTCCGCCGTCCAGTGACGGGCGCGCACGAGTTCCGGGTCGGCGAGCGACTGCGCCTCCTCCACCGTGGGGTGCTGCTGGGCGACCTCCCGGAACCCCGCCCTCTCCAGCAGCTCCGGATAGACCCCGGGCGGCCAGGCGTGATTGCGCTCCTCCTGCCAGGTCCCGTCCGTGCGTTGCAGCCGCACGGTCAGCTCGTCGCCCGGTCCGTACACCTCGCCCGGCTCACCGATCCGCAGGGAAGCGTACTCCCGGCCGGTGCAGGCGGGATCGGTGGCCAGCAGGACGAAGGGGGCGCCGGGGCGCAGCAGGCGTCGGATCTCGGTGAAGACGCCGAGGACGGCCTGTTCGTCGGGCAGCGACGCGATCACGTGGTTGCACATCACCGCGTCCGCGCAGCCGTCCGCCAGGCCGGTCACCCGCCCGTTCTCGACCAGGTGGAACTCCGCCACGGCGGTGCCCGCGGCCCGGGCCAGCTCCAGCATCTCGGGCGAGGTGTCCACTCCCACCACCCGGACCCCCAGCACCCGGGCGGCGCGGTCGGCGACGCCACCCGGCCCGCAGCCGTAGTCCACGAGGACGTCACCGCCGCGGATCCTGCGGGCGAGCGCCCTGAAGACGAACGGATAGCCGAGCAGCCAGTCCGTGGCCGCCCCCACCGCCGCGAAGGCCTCCGCCCCCGCCCGTCCGGACCACGCGGCGTTCCCGTTCCCGCTGCCGCTCCCGGTCCCGCCCGTCTGTCCGCTCTTGCGCGACCTGTCGTTCACAGCCCCACTATCGGCCCACCGGGGCCGCGTCGCAGGACTACGACACGGCGTCCCGCGCCGGGGGCGCCGTCCGGGAGGTGCGGGCGGTCCGGGAGGTGCCGGACGTGCGGAGCGTGCGGGCGAGGAGCAGGTCGCTGAAGTGGTCCATGGCGATGCCCCCGCCGTGCGCGTCCAGCACTCCGGCGGTGTCGGCGAGGACCCGCTCCCGGTGGTCCGGGGCCAGGACCCGGTAGCGGGAGAGGGAGGCCAGGTAGCCCAGGTAGCGGTCGGTGTCGTAGTACCGGTCCTCGCGGAAACGGACCTCGTGCAGGTCGGTGAGCCCGCCGTCGGCGCGGCACTCGGCCGCCGGCCAGCCCGGCATCCCGGCCCAGTCGCCCGGTGTCCGACCGTAGGAGGAGGCGAGTTCGCCGTGCGGCGCCCCCGTGATCCCGTGGCGGGCGTCGACCGTGGCCAGCGCCGCGTGCAGCCGCGGGTCGCGCACGCCCTGCGGGTTCCAGAACAGCGCCAGCGCGCCGCCCGGGTCGAGCGCCTCGCGGGCCAGGTCCAGGCGCCGCGCCGGATCGAGCCAGTGCCAGGAGGTGGCGGCGTAGAGGAGACCGAAGCGGCGCCCGTCGCGCCGCCATTCCTCGAAGCCGCCGGCCTCGACCCGTACCCGCGGGAAGCGGGCGGTGTTGCGGCGCAGCACCTCGGCCATGCGCGGATCGGGTTCCACGCAGACCAGCGCGGTGCCCGCCTCGGCGAACGCCACCGTGGCCTTGCCCGTGCCCGCGCCGACCTCCAGCGCCGGGCGCTCCCCCGGCTCCGCGTACTCCAGCACCCGGGCCACCAGCGCGTCCGCGTACCCCGGGCGGGAGGCGTCGTAGAGCTCGGCCACCTCCCCGAACACCCGGGCGCGCGCCCGGTCGACCAGCCCCTCCCCGTCCGTCCCCGTTTCCGTCCCCGTGCCCGTTTCCGTCCCCATCCCGGTGCCCCCTCGATTCGGCCGATCGGCAAGGCGTCACCCTAGTACCGGGGTGCCGGGGCCGGTGGTGCGCGCGACCATGGGGGTATGGACACGGCCCTGAGCGGGATCAGCGTCCCGGGGCGGCTGGCGGCCGAGGACGAGGACATAGGGGCGGAGGAGCTGGCGCTCGCCGCCCGCAACCACGGGCTGCCCCTGGAGGCCCTGCGCTACGAGGTCACACCGGCCGGGCTGCACTACGTACTGGTGCACTACGACATCCCGGCCGCGGACCCCGGCACCTGGCGGCTGACGGTGGGCGGGCGGGTCCGCCGGCCGCTGGCGCTGGACCTGGCGGCCCTGCGCGCGCTGCCGGCGGTCACGCACCG
Source organism: Streptomyces sp. NPDC004667 (assembly GCF_040609475.1). NCBI lineage: Bacteria > Bacillati > Actinomycetota > Actinomycetes > Kitasatosporales > Streptomycetaceae > Streptomyces > Streptomyces sp. NPDC004667. The sequence goes on from NZ_JBEXKC010000038.1 coordinate 60,821, forward strand.
GGTGACGATGGAGTGCGCGGGCAACGGCCGGGCACGGCTGCTGCCCCGGCCCGTCAGCCAGCCCTGGCTGGTCGAGGGGGTGGGCACGGCCGACTGGACCGGGGTGCCGCTGCGGACGGTGCTCGCCGAGGCCGGGGTGGGGCCGCAGGCCGTCGAGGCGGTGTTCACGGGGGCCGACCACGGCGTGGAGCGCGGTGTCGAGCAGGACTACGCGCGCAGCCTGCCGATGGCCGTGGCGACCGGCACCGAGCCGGAGGTGCTGCTCGCGTACGCGATGAACGGCGGGCCGCTGCCGCCGCAGCACGGCTTTCCGCTGCGGCTGGTGGTGCCGGGCTGGTACGGGATGGCCCACGTGAAGTGGCTGCGGGACATCACGCTGTCCGACGTGCCCTTCGAGGGATTCCAGCAGGCGGTGGCCTACCGCTACCGGCGCGACCCCGAAGACCCCGGGGAGCCGGTGACGCTGATCGCGCCGCGCGCCCTGATGGTTCCGCCGGGGTTCCCCGACTTCATGTCCCGCCTGCGCGTCGTGCGCCCGGGCCCCGTACCGCTGGAGGGACGCGCCTGGTCGGGGCACGGGCCGGTCACCCGGGTGGAGCTGAGCTGCGACGGGGGCCGGACGTGGGCGGACGCCGCGGTGGAGCCGGGTGCGCGGGACGGCCGGCCCCGCGGGGCGTGGCAGGCCTGGCACGGCGTGTGGAGGGCCGTGCCGGGCCGGTACGTCCTGATGGCGCGGGCGACGGACGCCGCGGGCCGCACCCAGCCGCTCGGGCAGGCGTGGAACCGCGGGGGCTTCGGCAACAACGCCGTCCAGCGGGTGCCCGTCCTGTGCCGCGGGTGAGCGCCGCGGCGGGCGCCGGGCTCACTCCTCGGGACCGTCGAGGGTCCAGGCGGAGTGGTGCGCGGTGAACCCGACGCGGGGGTAGTAGTCGACGGCCGCCGGGGCGGCGAGCAGGATGATCGTGGCCTGCGGGGCGGCTTCGCCGGTGACCCGGATCAACTCGCGCCCGACGCCCTCGGACTGGTGGGCGGCGTCCACGGCGAGGTCGCTGAGGTAGGTCGCGTACGCGCCGTCGGTGACCGACCGGGCGATGCCGATGAGGCGTCCCTCGTCGGTGCGGGCCGTGACGACCAGGTTGGCGCCGGCCAGCATCCGTGTGAAGCGTTCCACGTCGTCGACGGGGCGGCGCTCGGCGAGCGTCGACGCCCGGTAGAGGCCGATGACCTCCTCGACGTCGAGGGCGGATCCGACGACGCGTTCACAGGACCACATGCGGGTGACTCTCCTCGGCGCACGACGCCCGCACGGCCGCGGGCTTTCGACCATGATCGTACGAGCTGCCGACCGCCCCCGGCGTCACCCGCTGCCGCCGCTGCCGCCCCCGCCTCAGAGCAGACGGGCCATGCCCACCGATGCCGGGGACGGATCCACGAAGCCGAACTTCGCGTACAGGTGCCGGGCGTCGCCGTCGGCCATGAGGGACACGTACGTCCCCTTCGGCGCGCGCCGCTCCAGCTCGGCGGTGAGCTCGGCCATGATCAGCTTGCCGAGGCCCTGACCCTGGTGCTCCGGGAGCACGCAGATGTCGACGACCTGGAGGAAGCACCCGCCGTCGCCGACGATGCGGCCCATGCCGACGGTGTCGCCCCGGTGGGCGACGGTGACGCAGTACCAGGAGTTCGGCAGCCCGATCGCCGAACCCTCGACGCCCTTGGCGCCGAGCCCGGTCGCACCGCGCAGGATCCGGTAGGTCGCGACGTCCGGGACGCCCGGCAGGATCTCGTAGGCGGCGTTCTCGTTCCCCGTGGTCATGTCTTCGCCTCGCGCGTGTCCGTGAAGGTGCGGATGGGAGTTGTCGATCGGGGCGAGCGTCTCACGGACCACTGACAACACGACCGGCCGTCTGGTCTGCGTCCAGGAGCTCGGGGCCGTTGTTGCGGACGCTGTTCACCGCCGTGCCGACCGCGCGGACCTCCAGGCGCCCTTCGGCGGGGGTGGCGAGGAGGGTGCGCAGGGCGTGCGGGTCCTGGTGCGCGGGGTCCAGCCAGGCGTCGTAGTCGGCGGGGGCGAGGGCCAGCGGCATCCGGGGGTGGACCCGGCCGGCGGCGTCGGTGGCCTCGGTGGTGATCACGGTGCAGGTCGCCCACCAGGCGGCCGGGTCGTCCCCGTCCGTGACGGCGGGGTCGCGCCAGAACTCGTACAGGCCGGCCATCGCCATGACCGCGCCGTCCTGCGGGCTGATGAAGTAGGGCTGCTTGTACGCCTTGGCGGTGGCGGTCGCCGGGACGGCCAGCCATTCGTAGAAGCCGTCGGCGGGCAGCAGGCAGCGGCGTTTGGCGTAGGCGCGGCGGTAGGCCGGCTTCTCCGCGACCGTCTCGACGCGGGCGTTGATCATCCGCGCCGCGCCGCCCGGGTCCTTGGACCAGGACGGCACCAGCCCCCAGCGCAGCGGCCGCAGCCGGCGTTCCAGGAGCCCGCTCTCGCGGTCGGCGCGCTCCAGTACCGCCCACACGGGATCGGTCGGGGCGACGTTCCAGCTGGGCGGGAGCACCACGTCGGGGCCCGGAGCGGCGGCCCCGAACAGGCCGGTCAGGTCCTCGGGGCTGCGGGTGGAGACGTATCGGCCGCACATGCCTCCAGCCTGCCACGCGGACCGCCGCCGGGCGGGGCGGCGCGGTGCTCCACCCCGGCTACTCGCCGGCTACGGCGGGCAGGATGTCCCGGCGGGCCGCCCGGCGGGCCGGGCGCAGGCCTGCGAGGATGCCGGCCGCCGGTCCCGCCAGGGCGACCACCGCGAGCTGCGCCGGCGGCAGGGCGAAGACGAGGGCGCTGTCCCGCGCGCCCGCCGTGGCCGTCACCAGGAACCGGCCGAGGAGGACGCCGAGGAGCAGGCCGCCCGCCGTGCCGAAGGCGGCCACCAGCACCGACTCCCAGCGGACCATCGCCCGTAGCTGGGCCCGGGTCTGGCCGACGGCCCGCAGGAGTCCCAGTTCGCGGGTGCGTTCGTGCACCGCGAGGGTGAGGGTGTTGGCGATGCCGAGGAGGGCGATGAGCACGGCGAGGGCGAGGAGGGCGTAGACGAGGGTGAGCATCATGTCGATGCCGGCCGCCGAGGAGGCCGCGTACTGCGCCCGGGTCTGGACCTCCGGGCCGCCGTACCGGGCGGCCGTACGCTCCACGGCGGCCGCGCCGTCCGCCGTGGACACCCCGTCCCGGAAGGTGACGGCCACCAGGGTGTCGGAGTCCTGGCCGCGGTGCGGGGCCCAGGCCGCGCGGGTGATCAGGTAGTCGCCGGCGAGGTCGGGGCGGTCGTAGACGGCACGGACCGTGAACGGGAGCTCCTGCCCGTCGGTGAAGGCGAGTTCGAGGCGGCTGCCCGGCCGCCAGCCGTGCCGGGCGGCTTCCTTCGCGCTGACCGCGATGCCGTCCGTGCCGAGGGAATCGAGGCGTCCCTCCACCGTGCCGAGATCGAGGCCGACGGCGAGGGCGACCGGGTCGGTGACCGTCAGGGCGCGGCCGGAGCCGTCGACCTCCGCGACTCCCCTGCCGAGGCCCACGGCGCTCCTCACCTCGGGCAGGGCCGCGACGGCGGGCGCCAGCGCGGGGCTGAGGCCGCTGCCGCCCGCCCCGAACGCGGGGGCGCTGACGGCGACGTCACCGGCGAAGGAGCGGGACACCGTCCGGTCCGTGGTGGCCTTGAGGGAGGCCCCGAACACGGTGAAGAGGGTGACGACGGCGACTCCGATCATCAGCGCGGTCGCGGTGGCCGCCGTCCGTCCCGGGTCGCGCGCGGCGTTGCGTCCCGCGAGGGCTCCGGGGACACCGCGCAGCCGTCGCAGGGGATCCGCGAGGATCCGTACGGCGTACGAGGACGTCACCGGTCCGAGGACGACGAACGCGGCGGTCACCAGTACCGCCCCCGTCCCCGGCAGCCACGGCGACGGTGCGGCCGGGACCGCAGCCAGGACCGCCACGAGGGCGGCGGCGACGAGAGCGACGCCGGCGAGCGTGCGGGTCCGCGAGGTCCCGGAGCGGTCCACCGTGCTCTCGCGCAGGGCCGCGAGGGGCGCCGTGCGGCCCGCCCGGACGGCGGGTGCCAGCGCGGAGCCGAGGCAGACGGCCGTGCCGACTCCGAGCGGGAGCAGCAATGAGGTCGTGCTGACGACCAGGTCCCCTTCGGGGAAGGGGAACCCGAGGGCCGGGAAGAGTGCCCGCAGGCCCGACGCGACGCCGAGGCCGCCGAGCAGGCCGGCCACCGAGGCGACGAATCCGACCACCGCGGCCTCGGCCAGGGTGCCGGCGAGGATCTGGCGGCGGGCGGCGCCGAGGGCGCGGAGCAGGGCGTTCTCGCGGGTGCGCTGGGCGACGACGATCGCGAAGGTGTTGTGGATGCCGAAGGTGGCGACGAGCAGGGCGATGCCGGAGAAGACCAGCAGCAGGGTGGTGAACAGGCCGAGGAACCGGCCCGAGATCATCTCGGTGTCCTCCTCGACCGCCTCCTGTCCGGTGATGGCTTCGACCCCCTGCGGCAGCACCGGGCCGAGGGCCTCCACCAGCCGGCGCTGGGTGGTGCCGGGGGCGGCCCGGACCAGGAGGGAGGCCGCCCTGCCGGGGCCTGCGGTGAGGTACTTCTCGGCGTCCGCGCGGGTCATCGCGGTGTACGTGACCTGCCCCATGCCGTCGGCGCCGCCGAAGGTGGCCAGGCCGACGACGGTGACGCGGACCGGGTCGGGGGTGCGCAGCACGGTCGTGTCGCCGACGGCGAGGCCGCCCCGTACGGCGGCTCCCCGGTTGACGACGACCTCGCCGGTGCGCTGCGGCGCGCGGCCCTCGGCCAGGCGGTACGGGTTGAGGCGGGGGTCCGCGATCCAGTTCCCGGCGAGGGTGGGCGGGCCCTGGCCGCCGACCGGTCGGCCGTCCTTGCCGACGAGTTGCCCGGCGCCCTGGATGTCGGGCTCGACGGCGGCCACGCCGGGGACGGTGCGGAGCCGGTCCGCGAGGTCGGCGGCGACCGTCTGGCGGCTGCCCCGGTCCCGGCCGGGGACGGTGACGACGCGCGAGCCGCGCACGACCGCGTCGGTGCCGCTCGCGGCGCCCGCGAACATGCTGTCGAAGCTCGCGCGGAGGGTGTCGCCCATGACCAGGGTTCCGGTGAGGAAGGCGACGCCGAGCAGGACGGCCGTGAAGGTTCCGGCGAAGCGGCGTCTGCGGGCACGCAGCGAGGCGGTGGCCAGCCGCAGCGTGGTGCGGGCGGCGCTCATGACGTCCGCCTTCCGTGGCGTGCGACCCCGTCCGTGGCGGCGCGGGTGTCCGGGGCGGTGCGGGTGTCCAGGGTGCCGGAGGTGCCTGACGTGTCGAAGGCTTTGAGGCGGTCCAGGACGCGGTCGGCGGTCGGGGCCGCCATCCGGTCGACGAGGCGGCCGTCGGCGAGGAAGACGACCTCGTCGGCGTGGGCGGCGGCGACGGGGTCGTGGGTGACCATGACGACGGTACGGCCCATCTCGCGGACCGCCCTGTCGAGGAGGCCGAGCACCTCCTGGCCCGCGCGGGAGTCGAGGTTCCCGGTCGGTTCGTCGGCGAAGACCACCTCGGGGTCGCCGACGAGGGCGCGGGCCACGGCGACGCGCTGCTGCTGGCCCCCGGAGAGCTCGGCGGGCCGGTGGTGGAGGCGGTCGCGGAGCCCGACGACGTCGATCAGGGCGTCCAGCCGGGCGGCGTCGGGCCGGATGCCGGCGAGGTCCAGGGGGAGGGTGATGTTCTCGGCGGCGGTGAGGGTGGGAACCAGGTTGAAGGCCTGGAAGACGAAGCCGACGCGCTCGCGGCGCAGCAGGGTGAGCCGGCGGGCGTCGAGGGCGCCGAGTTCGGTGCCGCCGATGTGGGCGGAGCCGGAGGTCAGGGTGTCGAGTCCGGCGGCGCAGTGCATGAGGGTGGACTTGCCGGATCCGGAGGGTCCCATGATGGCGGTGAAGCGGCCGGCCGGGAAGGTGGTGCTGACCCCGTCGAGGGCCCGTACCTGGGTGTCGCCGCGGCCGTAGACCTTGACCGCGTCCACGACGCGGGCGGCGGCGCGTTCGCCGCCGCCCGGTGCGCCGACGGGGGCGGCGGGGGTGGCGGGGCTCATGCGGCGCCGTCCCGGAGAGAGCGGCCGAACTCCTCGTCGAGGACGGACAGCCGGCGCCAGTACTCGTCCTCGTCGATCTCTCCGGAGGCGAAGCGCCTTCCCAGGACCGCGATCGGGGAGTGCCCGCCGTACGCGGCGCCCCGGTTCTGCCACGGTCCGCGCCGGCCGCCGCGCCACACGGTGCGGCGCAGCACGGTGACGACGGTGATCGCGACCGCCGCCCACACCAGGGGGAAGAGCAGCAGCCAGGGGGCGGGCCCGTCGTGGGCGAGGGTGGTCAGGGTGGTGTTCATGTCGGTTCGGCTCCTCGGAAGCGGGTGGTTCTCGTCTCGCTTCCGAGCCTCGCTCCGGGAGGGGGTCCGGGTCGTCGTACGGCCGGCTGCACCGGGGGTACTTCCCGGGGAGTACCCCCGGATCCCGGCCCCGCCGGGGTGGGCCGTGAGCCTCGGGCCTCGGGCCTCGGGCCTCAGCCGAGCCAGCCGGGCCGGACCAGCCCTGATTCGTAGGCCAGGACGACGAGTTGGGCGCGGTCCCGGGCGCCGAGCTTGACCATGGTCCGGCTGACGTGCGTCTTCGCGGTGAGCGGGCTGACGACCAGGCGGCGGGCGATCTCCTCGTTGGACAGCCCCATGCCGACCAGGGCCATCACCTCGCGCTCCCGCCCGGTGAGCCGCTCCAGGCCCGCCGCGGGGGCGGGCTGTCTGGAGCGGGCCGCGAACTCCGCGATCAGACGGCGCGTCACGCCGGGGGACAGCAGGGCGTCCCCGTCCGTCACCGCCCTGACCGCGCGCAGCAGTTCCTCCGGTTCGGTGTCCTTGACGAGGAAGCCGGAGGCGCCGGAGCGGATGGCTTCGAAGACGTACTCGTCGAGTTCGAAGGTGGTCAGCATGACCACCCGCACGGCGGACAGGGCCCTGTCCCCGGTGATGGAGCGGGTCGCGGCGAGTCCGTCGAGACCCGGCATCCGGATGTCCATGAGGACCACGTCGGGGCGCAGGGCCCGGACCAGCCGCACCGCTTCCTCGCCCTCCGACGCCTCGCCCACGACCTCGATGTCGCCCTGGGCGTCGAGCAGGGCCCGGAACCCTGCCCGGACGAGCAGTTGGTCGTCGGCGAGCAGGACGCTGATCACGGTTCCTCCTGGAGCGGGGCGGCCGTCCGCGGGAGTCTCGCGATCACCCGGAAGCCGCCGTCCGGGCGGGGACCGGCCTCGATGGTGCCACCCAGGGCGGCGGCCCGCTCGCGCATTCCGGCGAGGCCGTTGCCGCTGCCGCCCGCGGGGTCCCCGGTGGCCGGGCCCTCGTCGTCCACCCGCAGTTCGAGGCCGTCCGACAGCCAGGCGAGGCGGATGCGGGCGGTACGCGAGCCGGAGTGCCGCACCACGTTGGTCAAGGCCTCCTGGAGGATGCGGAAGGCGGCGAGGTCGGCGCCGGGCGGCAGGGTCCGGGGCCTTCCCTCGGCGGCGGCGGTGACGGTCAGGCCGGCGGCCGCGGCCTGTTCGAGGAGTTCGGGGAGGCGGTCCAGGCCCGGGGCGGGCGCGCGCGGCGCGGCGCCGGGGGCCCGGAGGGTGTCGAGGACCTGGCGGACCTCGCCGAGCGCCTCCTTGCTGGCCGCCTTGATCGTGGTGAGCGCCGTGCGCGCCTGCTCGGGGTCGGTGTCGAGCAGGGCGAGGCCGACCCCCGCCTGGACGTTGATCACGGAGATGCTGTGGGCGAGGACGTCGTGGAGCTCGCGGGCGATGCGCAGCCGCTCCTCGTCGGCCCGGCGGCGGGCGGCCGCCGCCCGCTCGATCCGCTCGCGGGACCACTGTTCGCGGCGGACGCGGACCAGTTCGAAGACGGCGAGCATGGCGAGGATCCAGGCGGTGATGCCCAGCTCCTGCGTCCAGGGTGCCGGGCCGTCCCCGGCGGGCGGCAGCCACGGGTAGAGCCAGTGCCCGATGAGCAGGTGGCCGGTCCACAGCAGTGCCACGGCCCCCCAGGCGGCCCCTCGGTGACCGGAGACGACGGCGGCGAAACAGGCCACGGCCAGGCTGACGAAGACGGGGCCGTAGGGGTACCCGGCTCCGAGGTAGACCAGGGTGACGGCACTCACCCCGTAGACCACCGCCACCGGGTACCGGTGGCGCACGACCAGCAGGGCCGGACCGAGCAGGAGCAGGATCCGGGCCCACGCGTCGAGCGGCATGCGACCGCTCTGAGCCTGCGCGGCCCATCCGGACCCGACCTGCGCCAGGACGGCGACGAGCAGCGCGGAGCGCAGGCCCGGGCCCCGCCCGGCTCCTTCCGCCCATCGTCGCCACGGCGGACCGTGGCGTTCGCGCTGCTTTCCCATGACCGTCACGCTAGACGTGGGCCCGCGTCACCCGCGTCACCCCGGCGTAGCGTCTTCGGTGTACTCCCCCGGTAGTACACCGGAGTACGCCGCACCCCTCCCCGCGCGCCCCGCGGCGCAGCGCGATCCGGCCAATCCCTGAGGTGGACATGACATCTCAAGACCCCTGTGGGACATTCCGTGACGCACTCCGCACCGGCCTCGCACCACACCCCCACAAGGACGTGTCAAGGAGGAGCGACATGCTGCACCTCACGCAGCCGCACCGGACGAAGCTCGGTATCGCCGCACTGGCGCTCGCGGCCACCGTCGCCGGCGTCACGACCGCCACCGCGTCACCCACCGCCGACCAGAAGGTCGACGGCGTCATCGTCGTCGCGGGCAACACCTGCGGCTGGACCAACGCCCGGACCAGCGCCAATCCCCCCACCACCCTCACCGTCGACCGCAGCAGCATCAACAAGCCCGGCGGCAACCTCACCTGTGACGGGAGCATCACCGCCTCCCTCAACAACAACCCGGCCTTCACCTTCGACGACACCGCCGCGACCGCCCGGACCGATCTGATCGACATCACCGGGCAGCAGAGCTTCATCTCCTGCCGCTACAAGGCCACCAACATCGTGTGGGACCGCGACGGGACGACCGGGAAGTACCTCAACAGGGCCTTCACCGCCACCAAGACCTCGGGCAGCTTCCTGTGCCCGGGCTCCGTCACCACGGCGGCCGGGGGCGCCTCCATGCTCTTCCACTGACCGGCGGCCGGGCCCGCCCGCACCCGCTCCGCCCGGTACGCCGCCAGGGCGGGCGCGGGCGGACCCGGGATCAGCCCAGCGTCGCGGGCGTGGGGCCGTCGGGACGGACCGTGATGCTGTACGCGGCCCCCTCCGGGACGGAGCGCAGGCGCGGTGCGCGGGCGGGCAGCAGGTGCTCCAGGAGGACGGTCGACTCCAGGAGGGCGAACCGCAGGCCGAGGCAGGCCCGCGGCCCCATGCCGAACGGGAGGTAGCTCCCCGGGTGGGCGGGGCGCCGGCCGGGGACGGTGAAGCGCGCCGGGTCGAACCGACCGGGATCCTCCCACACCCCCGGGTCGCGGTGCGTGAGGTAGGGGCAGACCAGGACGTCCGTGCCGGCCTCGATCCGGTACCCGCACAGGACGTCGTCGCGCGCCGCGCTGCGCGGCAGCATCCAGGCGGACGGGTAGAGGCGCAGGGTCTCGTGGACGAGGGCCTGCACCGCCTGACGCCGCTCCGGTGAGCCTTCGGGGCCCGCCGCCAGGGCTCCTTCCCGCGCCCACGGGTTCCGGTCGAGCAGCAGGTGGAGCCAGGTCAGGGTGGTGGCGGTGGTCTCGTGACCGGCGACCAGGAGGGTGACCAGCTCGTCACGGACCAGCCGGTCGGTGTACTCGGGGCGCGTTCCCGCCGCGTCGAGCAGCACGTGCAGCAGGCCCGGGCCGTCGGGTCCGGCCGTGCCGTCGCGGGCCGCCTCGATGGCGCGGCTCGCCACGGCGTCGATCCGGGCCAGCTCGGCGGCGACGGCCCCCCGGGCGGCGCCCCCGTCGGCGGGCAGGGTGGGCAGCTCGGCCACCACGTGCGCCACGGCGCCCAGTTCGCGTTCCGTCGCCGGGTCGAGGGGATGACCGGTCAGGGACCGCCAGATGGTGTCCAGGGCGAAGCGGCGCATCTCGTCGCCGAGGTCGAAGACCCCACCGGTGCGGGCGTACCCGGCCCAGCGCGCCGCGGCGGTCCGGGCGGCCCCGGCGATCCGCCCTTCGTAGCGGCGCATCCCGGGGCCCGTGAACTGGGACTGCAGCAGCCGCCGTTGCCGCTGCCACGCGTCGCCGGTGGCGGCCAGGACCCCGTCGCCGATCAGCAGCCGGGCCCGGTGAGAGCGTTTGACGTACCGGTCGGGACGGAGCGCGAGCACGTGCTGGACGGCCTGCGGCGCGGTGACGAGGACCGCCGGTGCGGAGCCGGAGTCGAGGTCCAACGCCGCGATTCCGCCGAGCCGTTCGCGCGCCAGGGTGAAGAGGTCGATCGGTTCCCCTCCCCCGGCCCTCCACTCGGCGACGAGCGCGGGGTCGAGCTCGGGAACCCGCCGGTCCGCCGGGGACGGGACGGGAATCCGACCGGAAGTGCGACCGGGGATGCGGCCGGGGCCGGCGTCGGTGGCCACGGTGGTCTCCTGTTCGGCGGGTGTGCGTCGTCACGTGCCGGGTGCGGGCATCACGCACTGTAGGGGAGCGGGGGCTCCCCGCGACAGGCCGCCCGCCGACGGGGCCGGTTCGTGCCCCTCCCGGTCGCCGTCTGGCCGAACTCCGTCGGAATCCGGCTGCCGTTCGCCTGGTGTATCCGCTGCCGTCACGTCAGGCTCCCTGTCCGGTACCCCGGCCGCGCTGTGCTGGGGGCGCTCAACCACCCCTCAACCACAGAGGTCGTACCGCCATGGCAGAACTCAACCGCCGCCGTTTCCTGCAGCTCGCGGGCGGCGCCGCCGCCCTGACCATGCTCGACGAGAGCATCGCGCGGGCCGCCGCCATCCCCGCGCAGGGGAGCACCGGCACCATCGCCGATGTCGAGCACATCGTGGTCCTCATGCAGGAGAATCGTTCCTTCGACCACTACTTCGGCGCGCTGCGCGGCGTCCGCGGTTTCGGCGACCCGCGCCCGGTGACCCTGCCCAGCGGCAAGTCCGTCTGGCACCAGTCCGACGGCACGAAGGAGACGCTGCCCTTCCGGCCGCCGTCCGACGACCTCGGCATGGAGTTCCTCCAGGGCCTCAACCACGACTGGGCGGGCGGCCAGAGCGCCTTCAACAAGGGCCGCTACGACAACTGGGTGCCCGCCAAGACGCCCACGACCATGGCCCACCTGACGCGCGAGGACATCCCCTTCCACTACGCCCTCGCGGACGCGTTCACCGTCTGCGACGCCTACCACTGCTCGTTCATCGGCTCCACCGACCCCAACCGCTACTACCTCTGGTCGGGCCACACCGGCAACGACGGCAAGGGCGGCGGCCCGGTCCTCAACAACGCCGAGGCGGGCTACGGCTGGACCACCTACCCCGAGCGCCTGGAGGCGGCCGGCATCTCCTGGAAGGTCTACCAGGACGTCGGCGACGGCCTCGACGCGGCCGGCTCCTGGGGCTGGATCAACGACGCCTACCGCGGCAACTACGGCGACAACTCCCTCCTCTACTTCAACAGCTACCGGGGCGCCAAGCCCGGCGAGCCCCTGTACGAGAAGGCCCGGACCGGCACCGACGCCAAGGCGGGCGAGGGCTACTTCGACAAGCTGCGCGCCGACGTCGCCGCCGGCACCCTGCCGCAGATCTCGTGGATCGCCTCCCCCGAGGCCTTCAGCGAGCACTCCAACTGGCCGTCCAACTACGGCGCCTGGTACATCGCGCAGGTGCTGGACGCCCTCACCTCCAACCCCGACGTGTGGGCCCGTACCGCGCTCTTCATCACCTACGACGAGAACGACGGCTTCTTCGACCACGTCGTCCCCCCGTACGCCCCCGCCGACGCCTCCCAGGGCCTGTCGACCGTGCCCACCGCCCTGGACGTCTTCCCCGGCAAGCCCGGGTACGTCGCCGGACCGTACGGCCTGGGCCCGCGCGTCCCGATGCTCGTCGTCTCCCCGTGGAGCACCGGCGGTTACTCCTGCTCCGAGACCTTCGACCACACCTCGGTCATCCGCTTCATGGAGCAGCGCTTCGGGGTCCGCGAGCCCAACATCTCGCCGTGGCGCCGCGCGGTGTGCGGAGACCTCACCTCCGCCTTCGACTTCGCCCGCAAGGACACCGCCGCCGTCCGGCTGCCCGACACCGGCGCCTGGGCCCCGCAGGACCGCGACCGCCACCCCGACTTCCGGCCCACCCCGCCCGCCGAGGGAGCCGTACCGCGCCAGGAGAAGGGCCTGCGCCCCACGCGGGCGCTGAAGTACGCCCCGTACGTGGACGGCGCCGCGCTGACCGGGGAGGGGAAGTTCCGGCTGACCTTCGGCGGCGGCCCGGACCTGGGGGCGCAGTTCTACGTCACCTCCGGCAACCGGACCGACGCCCCCTGGACCTACACCACCGAAGCGGGCAAGTCGATCGCGGACGTCTGGAACACGCGGTACTCGGCCGGGGTCACCGACCTGACCGTGCACGGCCCCAACGGCTTCCTGCGCGGCTTCCGCAACCCCGGCACCACCCCCGGCCCCGAGGTCACCGCCCGCCACAACGCCACCACCGGCAACCTGGACCTCACCCTCACCAACGACGGGGCCTCGGCGGCGACCCTGACGGTCACCAACACCTACGGGGGCGGACCCAAGCGCCTCACCGTCGCCAAGGGCGCGACGCTGACGTACACCGTGCCGCTGCGGAACACGCGGCGCTGGTACGACGTGACGGTCACCTCCTCCGGGGCGCCGGACTTCCTGCGCCGCTTCGCGGGCAAGGTCGAGACGGGAGCGGCCGGCCTGTCGGACCCCGGGATCCTGACGGACCAGTCCTCCTGACGCCCGTCCCGAGCGGTCGCCCGGCGGGCGGCCGCTCGGATCCGCCCCGCACCCGTACCCCTACGCGGGCTCCGGCTCCGGCAGCCAGTCGCGGGCCGGGTCGTACTCCAGCCAGCGGCTGCGCCCGGCCTCCTCCGCGAGCCCGGCCAGCAGCGCGGGCAGCCCGGGGTGGGGGTCCGCGGCGCGCCACAGCAGCGACCAGGCGTAGAGCGGGGTGGGCCGTACCAGCGGCACGGACCGGATGTCCGGGGTCCGCGGGAGCGGCACGTCCGCCGGCATCAGCGTGAAGCGCCGCGGGTCGCCGCGGAGCCCGGACAGGAAGTGGTCGCGGCCCAGGTTCGGGCTCTCGGCGTGCTCGGCGACCCCGAACCGGCGGGCGAAACGGTGCAGGAAGTCGAGGCGGTCCAGGGCCCCCGGGGTCCACAGCACGCTCCCCCGCAGCTGTTCGGGCCGCAGTTCGGGCTCGGCCGCCAGCGGGTGGTCCGCTCCCAGGACCGCGTCGACCGGCTCCAGGCGCACCAGACGGTGCGTCAGCCCCGCCGGCAGGGGCGGGTGGACGCGCCCGAACGCGGCGTCGACGTCCCCGTGCAGCAGCGCGGCGGCCACCGAGGGCAGGTCACGGCCGTGCCCCGGTTCCAGGGCCGCCTGCCCTGCGGCCGCCGCCACCGGGGCCAGCGTCCGCATCGGCGCGTACAGGTGGCCCCACACGTCGACCCGCAGCGGCCGGTGCCCGTCCCGTACGGCGGCCACGGCGCGGTCGGCGGCGGCCAGGGTCCGGCGCGCCGGTTCGAGGAAGCGGCGCCCCGCGTCGGTCAGCCGGACGCCCTGGCCGCCTCCCCGGTCGAACAGCGGCGCGCCGAGGGCGGACTCCAGACGGGCGATCCGTTTCGACAGGGCCTGCTGGGTGACGGAGAGCGTCTCGGCGGCCCGGCCGAAGTGCAGTTCCCGTGCGGTAGCCACGAAGGCGCGCACCTGCGCGAGATCAAGATCCACTCGCTCACCTTAGGCGACAACCCCTGGTTGTCGTCCGCTCCCGCCGGTTGTTGGACCGCTCCGCGGGCCCGCCGTTTCCATGACGGGCATGAGGAGACTGATTCCCACGGGAGATCCGGCGCGGCCGGTGGAGTTCGCCGAGGACACCCAGCCGGTACCGGCCGACGGCGAGGTGCTGGTCCGGGTCGAGGCGTTCGCGCCGAACCGCGGAGAGACGTTCCTGCTGGAGCGGCCGCAGCCCCGTCCGCTCCCCGGCAAGGACGTCGCGGGGCTGGTGGTGCAGGCGGCGGCCGACGGCGGCGGCCCGCCGATCGGCACCCGGGTGGTGGGCCACCCTCCGCTGGGCGGCTGGGCGGAGTACGCGGCCGTACCCACGCATTCGCTGGCCGTCCTGCCCGACGGCATCGACTGGGTGCGGGCCGCGGCACTGCCGCTGGCCGGGATCACGGCCCTGCGGCTGCTGCGCACGGCGGGGAACCTGGCGGGCCGCCGCCTCCTGCTGACCGGGGCTTCGGGTGGCGTGGGGCACTACGTCACCGAGCTGGCCGCAGCGGCGGGCGCCGAGGTCACCGCCGTGACGGCGACCCCGGCGCGCGGGGAGCGGCTGCGGCGCCTGGGCGCGGCGGCGGTCGTGCACGAGGTGGCCGCGGCGCGGGGGCCGTTCGACGTGGTGCTGGAGTCCACCGGCGGCCCCGCCCTCCCGGTGGCGCTGTCCCGGCTCGCGCCGGGCGGGCTGCTGGTGTGGTTCGGACAGGCCTCCAGGACCCCGGCGACCCTGGACTTCTTCGACTTCTTCGCCGGTCCGGAGGGCGCCTCGATCCGGCACTTCCACTACGCCGGGGCCCCGTACGCCGACGATCTGGACACCCTCGTACGCCTGGTGGGGGCCGGGCGGCTGCACCCGGAGATCGGCCGGGTCGCGGGCTGGGAGCGGACCGCCGCGACACTGGTGGACCTGCGGGAGCGGCGGATCCGCGGCAAGGCCGTGCTGACGACGGGCCTGACGACGGGGGCGGCCCGATGAGGCGGGCACCGGCCGCGGCCGCGGACACCGCCACCGCCACCGCCACTGCCAGCGCGGTCGCCGCCGTCGCCGAGGAGCGGTTCAGCCGGGCCACCGGGGCCGGGCTCGACCCGCACGAGTACCGGTGGGTGACGGCCGGGCCGGCTCTGGCCGACGGCTGGGCCGAGGCGTTCGCGGCCATGGGCCGGCGCCACCTCGCCCGTGCGGAGCGGGCCGCCTCGGCCCTCTCCGAGGGCGGGCACCTCCAGGTCGCGGCCCGCTGGTTCCACTTCGCGACGCTGGGCCCGGACCCGAGGGGCCGGGCCCAGGCGCGGGCCGCCGGAGAGGCCGACGCGGCCATGGGACGGGCGCTGGCCCTGCTGGAGCCGGGGGCGCGGCGGATCGAGGGGCCCTCCTTCGCCGGCTGGCTGCGCGGGCCGGCGGACGCGGCGGCCACCGTGGTGGTGGTTCCGGGCCTGGACTCGGGGAAGGAGGAGTTCCACGCGGTCACCAGGGCGCTGCTGGACCGGGGGCTGACGGTGTTCGCCATGGACGGTCCGGGCCAGGGAGTGCTCGCCCCGCACAGCACCCTCCGGCCCGACTACGAGCGGGTGGTGGCCGGGGTCGTCGACGCGCTCGGCGTCGACCGCGTCGGGCTGATCGGCCTCAGCCTGGGCGGCTGGTACGCGGCCCGCAGCGCGGCCCTCGAACCCCGCGTGGCCGCTGTGGCCACGGTCAGCGGGCCGCTGCGGCTCGACTGGGACGGCCTGCCGCCCGTCCTGCGGGAGCTGCTCGCCCGGCGCGTCGGCGGAGCGGAGCGGGCGCGCGCCTTCACCGGCCGGGTCGACCTGTCGGGGGTGGCGCCGGACATCGCGTGCCCGCTGCTGGTGGTGGACGGCGGGCGGGACGTCATCCCGGGCGTGGTGAACGGGGCGGGGCTGGCCGCGCTCGCCCCGCGCGGGGAGTACCTGCTGGTCCCGCACGGCGAACACTTGCTGGGAAACGCCCACCCGCACTGGCTGGCCCGCACCGCGGACTGGCTGGCCGAAGCCCTCACGGCCCCCGGCCGGCCCTGACCGGCCCCGCCCCGGCCCCGGCACGCTCCACCCCGCCGCGGCCGCGGCCCCGGCCCCGGCCCGCTCAGCCCCGCCCCGCCGCGGCCCCGGCCCCGGCCCCGGCACGCTCAGCCCCGCCCCGCCGCGGCCCGGGCTCCG